>NZ_CAWQOK010000064.1:0-48494 GCF_963896075.1 Proteus sp. G4415 | reverse complement strand
TTTCGGACACTTAAAAATAATATGAAAAGAGTGTCTATTTATTCGATATTTTCAATTAATAGACACTTGTTGTCTGATAATGACTTAGGAGACATATTTTGCGCCTATTTGGTTATGCAAGGGTATCTACTAGCCAGCAATCTCTCGATACTCAAAAGAAAGCATTGATTGATGCCGGAGTGGCAAAGCATCGCTTATTTAGCGATAAAGGATCAGGAAGTCACATTAATCGTGATGGATTGCAGTTACTCAAAATTAAAGTTGAATGCGGTGATATTATTCTTGTGAAAAAACTCGACCGTCTCGGACGAGATACTGCGGATATGATTCAGTTGATAAAAGAATTCGATTCAATGGGTGTAGCTGTTCGATTTTTGGATGATGGTATAAGTACAGAAGGAACAATGGGAAAAATGGTGGTCACCATTTTATCCGCGGTGGCAGAAGCAGAAAGACAAAGAATTTTGGAACGAACAAATGAGGGCAGGCAAGAAGCTTTGCTCAAAGGGGTAAAATTTGGACGCAAGCGTTCAGTGGATCGCGAAAGAATTATTGAGCTAAAACGAAGTGGGTGGGGAGGAACCGCAATAGCCAAAGAAATGAAAGTAGCTCGTTCTACGGTTTATAAGATCTTGAATGAAGAAATATAAATGTAGTATATGAGTACTGAGGTAGCAGTAATGTAAAAATAAATCTAATCTAACAGACTGCTATGTGCCAATTGCAGACGTTGTTGCACTGCAAAAATATCTTGACCGGATCAAGGTATCGTCACCACTTGTTAGGTGGATTAATCCGTATTTATAACAAATACAATTCCCGGCTGTACCTATAAGCTGTTGTCAGTTATACAAAAGTGATGTAGTGTTCCACACACTAAATTTACAAACGTGGAAAAGTCCGTGTTTAGATACAGATTTTTCCGCTGAATAACCGCATATTTCCAAAGGTTTATCATGAGTAAGTGGCTATTAGACAGGCTATTTGAAGCCGGTGATCAGGCAGAGCCCCGGTTTGCGTTTCAGGGGACTGTAAATTGGATGAGGGCCCTTGCCGAAGTCGTTAACGGTGGCGCTTGTGCCGATGATAAACTAAATGATTTATATGCTCGGGTACAACGTAGACCTGTCAATCGTGAAGCTGATACGCTTGTGTTTGAGAACACAATGATGGCCTTACATAATCTGTCATCTTTGAAAAGTATGAATAAAGATGTCGAAGATAAATATGACATATGTCGTTCAGCTATTATTTCTTGGTATTACAGTATCTATTTTTCCGCTAGCGCGATGGTTGCAGCATCTTCTGGTTCTATTCAAGAGACACATACAGCCACAGCAAAAGTTTGGCAGTCAGATATCGCGGAAAAAGAACTTATCCCATATCCATTTAATCTTCTTCTAACTAGTTTAGTTTCAAACACTGCTGATGCCGAGATTGCTGCATATAGAGGTGCTAACCGTTTCGACCTGAATGTTAGAGCTTATGATAATGAAACTGCTCATGGTGCACTGGTTTCCTATCTAAAGGGGACTCATGGCTACAAAAAGTGGGAAACAGAAGAGAGGGTGAGAACTTCTCGTGATTTCAAGGCTCTTGGTGTTGACAACTTTCGCACGAAAGCTGCTCGCGAAGTTCGCGATCACGCACTAGAAAAAGGACAAGTTAATTTCCTTATTCAGGCATTTAGATACCGTGGTAAAGCGAACTATCGTGACTCTATATTTTTATCCTACGGTGACAACAACGAAGCTACTATAGAAAAATTTATCCAAGATTTGTATGACGTCGCTATTGGCTTCATTAGGGCTACTTCGCATTATTGCAGTCGAAGAGTCGAGAGAGGTACGTGGGCTGAGTTTGTCGAGGATATTTCTGATAACTCAAGGTTGTCTATTGACTCTGTCGTGCTTGAAATATAACAAACAATTTAAGAATGGGTCAGCACGCTTGGCATTTTCAGTTTGGTTCAAATTTAGTGATTAAGGTATTCAAATTGAGTATGGTGAATACGTGCTTCACACTTTAATTGGGCGTTAATGCCCGCTCTTCGCTCAGAGCAGACTTGACAACTAGTAGATCTGTCTACTCAGTATTATGAACGGATATTAGTTATATCACAACCAATCACACTTACCTGTACTATCGACGATAGCCACTTTGCTCCATCCTTGTTTTTTCAATGCATCGACTTCCTTTTGATTTATTTCTCCATTCTTACTTTCGACATGGCTTTTTTTCATTGCCAAGCATAATAGATGTGAAGGGCGTGTCATAGCCACGTAATGGAGCTTTAATCTCTTTGCATCAGAATCAGAAATTTTATTTTTGGGTTTGCATTTTATCCATGGAAAAATCATTTTTAAATGATGTGATTTATTGAATGTATCTAACACCAAAGTTGCGGTATGTGTTTCGCCTTTTACGGAATGAATTGAACCTAACTTAATATTCACTTTCCGTCCGTTACTCTCTACAGTATATGTATTGTTCCGAGTGCCAATATGATTTGAAGAAGAATCTTCAGATAGTTGATAGCCTAGAAAAGGGTGGTCGCTCTGTGGAGCTACGCCAGATAACGAGGTAACTATGTCGATTATAATACCCTGCCATGAACTACTCCAATCAGCTTCCGAAGGGAAATTTCGGTCAACAGCAAAATAACTAATAAGTTTGAGGTAGTTATCGTAATTCGCATGGTCATCTTTTAGTAACTCCAAAATGAATCGATGATTTCTTTGTCTTGGCTTTGGATCGAATTGGCTTGATACCTCTTTAGCAAAGTTAATTATCCCCATAGAAATACGTTCAACTGTAGTGAGTGATTCACCTCCAGTTCCTTCGGCGGCAAACTTCTCTCCCAACCTATGACCAGCGTTGACATATTGCAAAAAAGTTTTAGGTTTTGGATCGTTACTAGCGATATCTGGATCGTATTTAGTGTAATAATGAGACAGATTGTGGGGTTTATTTTTTTCCGCCCCCTTTTTATTTCGGTGTACAGCTCCAACAGCGGTAAAAGTCAATCGATCCAATAATTCCTGCTCTTCATCAAATACTGAGAGCAAATACTGTCCGTAGGCTTTTAAAACAGCCTCTGTGCTATCTTTGTCAATTAGAAATATAGCGTGAGCTGTGTCTTTTGATGAACCGATCTTAGGTCCTTGGCCTGACAATCTCATTTTCCCTACCGATAAGGGAGAAGCTAAATTTGCTATTGATTGACTGAAGCGATGGCTATTTGGGAGATCATATTTAACGTTATCTGATGGAAATTTATCAGTTTTTGCTCCGTTAATTTCAACAGTAGAATTAAATATTTCTTGATCACTATCACCGAATCGCATTCTGCAGCTTGCTCCATCTCCTTCCATAAATATTCGATGAAGTGTAGATGATTGGATTTCGCTGTTATCTTGAACTTCATCGAAAAATACAAGAGGAAAGCGACCCCGGATATACTGTTTTACGGTAGGTAAAGAGTCGATAAGATCATTTGCCCACATAAACATTTCGTCGTATCGGTGATAACCTCTAGCAACTACACGCTCAACAAGATTTTTTAGTTGATCATAGGATGCTACAGGGTTTTTAAATATTGGCATTCCGCTTTTATCTACAACATTGAACGCTGGTGACGAGATAATCCATGGGTCAATGATATCTGAGATATTAACATCCCACTTTGAACTTCGTACCTTACGATTTAGCCATTTTTTCAGATCTGGGTGATCTTTCCAATTAAGACAACTAATTCTATGTCTTTTAACTATATCATCGTCAATAGCCTTAATTGGATACCCTTTAGATCTCAACCAAGGAAGAGCCATAAATTCATTAACAAATCCATGTATAGTTCCAATGTAATGTGGATATGACAAAAGTGCCTGGCCTACTTCCGTTCCTCCTAGGCGCTTTTCAATTTCTTCTTTCGCTACATTCGTATGCGATAGAATACACATGCCTTGACGTCTATAAGGCCAGTTACGTGCAAGTATCGCCAGTTTTGCAACAAGTAAAGTTGTTTTTCCACTACCGGGACAAGCCGATACATCCAATGTTTCGCCAAGGGATTTTAGTATTCGCTCTCTTGCACCACCATCTTTTTCTGGGGAAAAAGCATCATCGGGTAAACCTAATACTCTCACTACCCAAGCAATATCATCATCCGTAATCTTTGGTAGTTCAACTTTCATTAATCTTACTCCCTGAAACAATACGAAGATTCGATGTAACATAGTCTATTGCATCAACAATATAGCCCGGGAGCTTGGTTCTTAAATCATATGTTTTTTCAAGGGTTATCTTGTCCATGATAATTCCACACAAATACTGTGCTGCGATGGATTTTGAAGCTTTAGAGCCTGTGACATACATTGCATAGACTTTACTCGCTAACACTTCATTCTTGTCCCAACCTTTATCTGCTGCAAGTTTGTCAGCCTTTTTCTTTAAAGCTGTATATTTGGCTTGGGCCTTATTAATTTTTTCCTTAGCTGTTTTTTCAGAGTAATTATCCCCTTCATCCCATATAGCCAATTGAGCAGCAATATAGACCTCTTCAGCCAAAGCGTTGTCGTTTGCAAATGCTAAGTCATATTCTAGTGTCCACTCATCTGCTACAAATGACTTAACATTTTGCCCATGGGCCTTGGATTTAATCTTTTCCTTATGTTCATTTAATTTCGTCAATGTAAAATCCCGCTTAGCACGCCACTTTCTGTTCTCTCCGTCCCCTAATATTGTCCAATCACTATCGTCTTGGATGATCTTAGTAATATAGGGAGCACAGTTTGGCATAACGTCCAGATCGGTGACACAAGCAACAGGTACAGATTGTATTCCATCTTGATCAGGATTTTTTCTCATGAATATTTTAGCGTATCGTCGTAGCCCAACGCCTCCGACGTTGATCATAGAAACTCCATGTTCCGTAAAATCTTTCCCAATGCACTTGGCCAAAGTAGGGATCAAAATATTTTCTGCATCACCCTCTACAATCATGACACCACGGGCGAAAAATAGATTCGCTTTAGTTACATCTAGAAAACGTGAGAGGAATTTATAATCATTCGAATCAAGCTCAGTTTCACCATCAGCGGTAGAAAAAGCTTTGCCTGCTTGAATAATAACTAAATTATTGAGATTAACCTCAGATGCAAGATTGGGGCTATGAGTAGTTATTATTATTTGTGGTTTGTTTTCTTCATCTTTTTTTGTGTTAACTATCTTTTGAAGATATTGTATTAGCCTAAGTTGTCGCTGTGCATGCACATGAGCCTCAGGTTCCTCTATTAATAATAACGGAAAATGCTCTTGGTCATCGGCTAAAAGGATTAATTCGCATGCAATAAAAAGAATATTATTTGATCCTAGCCCCATTCGCCCAGGAGTATTATCCACATTGAGAGTTAGCTTCTCTAAAAGTTGCCTAAGCCTCTGAGAATCAGAGCCATTTTGACTAACTGATATCGAGCTTTTTAGTGAGTCTCCATGAAGTTGTAGTTTCTCTAAATGATTATTAACTTTTGACTTTCCATTCTCAATATGAGGGTGATGTTCAATCAGCTTATTGAATAAGTCACCCAGTCCTAATAGCCCCAGTTTTTTAATGTCATCATAACTAAATGTTTCCGCATCAAACAACTGGCCCATTTCTGCTCCATCGAGTGAATTTAGAACCATCGAAAGCCTAGAATTACGACCAGAGGAAAGCTCTCGCTCAGCATCACGAAGAGGCCTTAGATATGTTGCAGCAAGCAATGAACGGCAGTTGTTATCCATATTTGGTCCCTCTCCATTCTTACCAGATCGAATCTCTGTGGAGATATATGGCCTTCCTGCCCTAGTTCCGATACGCTTTGCTGTAAGTGTAAGGTGAAGTGTAGGTTCATCATCCTTATTAATTCCGTAGGTTAAGTATTCAACGAACCCTAACTTATCGCTGGATGTTAAGTTTTTAAATGTACCAGATATTTTAATTTCACTTGATTCTGAGCTATCTTCACTTGTCTTGTGGAAGTCATCATCACTAAATCGAAGCCATTCTTGATCGGTTGTTCCGAGAAGAAATCTCAGAGCATCAATTACTGCTGTCTTGCCAGAGTCATTTTCACCCACAAGGGCTGTTAGCCCTTCACGAAATTTAACTGTAATACCGTCAGAACCAAATGATCTAAAATTGGTAATGGTTAACTCGGTTAGGTACACGATAATTGTCCTTAATTTTTAATTACCAGAGGTTTGTTTTGGGCCGACTGCTAATTTTTCTTAGGCTATCAAACAATTTTAAGATTGTCCTCTTTTCGAATATAGCAATCGTTCGTTATTTTGAGCTTGATCCAAAAATTAGGTTTATCATCAATATAAGTTATATAATTAGTAGTAGCATTTATATAGTTCCAGATACTTTTATCTTGTGATTTTCTAACTTTTATTTTCATTCAAACAACTAATTTCAGGTATTAGTTGGGGCATGACGTAGTGGTATAGTTAATATAGGAAACAACCCTTTATAATCAATAGGAAAAATAATACTCCTCAGTTATTAGGGGAATAGTTAGGAATAAGTTATTTATTATTTAATACCCATTTAAAGTTAGAGTGTGATATATCCCGAATAGATTAAGAAAGCTAGCTAAAATAAATAAGCTTAATTATCACTTCTCAAAAACACTTCCTCATTGCCCCTTAACCAACAATCCATCAAAGTTGGACTCTTTGTAACAGAGAGTCCTTATGAACAAACCCATTTCCTTTATAATCTGTTTCACTACCTTATTTATAACGGCTTGTACTCCGAAAGAAAAACTTCAGCAACTTGAAACTGAACCTCGCTCGATCATTCTCAATAAAAACATTCAAATAGCACAGCCCGATCTCTATCTAACAACACCAAAAGTTGTGCGTTATGATCGCTATCTATTGATAAATACATCTCCAACGTTGGCTCAAAGTGACCCGATCGAACAAATAATTGATGTTCATATCCCAACTTCTCAACAATCCTCTGTTAGTGATGCAATGCGTTATATTTTACAACCGTCGGGATATTCTTTATGTAAGACAACGTCGTCTAATCAAGTACTCTATAACCAAAAACTTCCTGTTGTACATCATCAATTAGGGCCTATGCGTTTAAAGCAGGCTTTAAATATTGGCAGGTGTTGCATGGCAACTTGAGATTGATGCAGTACAACGAATAATTTGTCATTCATTGCGAGAAGGTTACCAATTACCGACAGAAATACTCACAAACTCAACATTATCAGCGGATAGGATGTTTCAATGAAAATTCAATCTATATTGAATTCTCAATTTTTAGTCTCATTGGGGATTAGCGTGTTGACAGTGTCAACAGAAGGAATGGCGGATCAAAGTCAACATCAAGTTTTAAAAACAGAGCAACAGGCATTAGAACAATCACTAATCACTGAAAATGCTCAAGAATGGAAATTAACAGAGAAAGAATGGCAACGTTATGAAATGCTAAAAAAGGGGAAACGAGGGCTGTTTTCACCAAATTTAGATCCCTTAACTTTATTAGGTATTGAAGCTCGTACTTATGAGGAGCGACGTTATTTTGCTGAATTAGTGGTGAGGCAAGAATTTCAGCGTGTTGAAGCAGAATTAGCCTTTCAGCGAGAGGTGAATCAAGCATGGCTTCGTCTTTATCCTGAAATTTTACCAATTCAAAATGAAATGAGAGAAAGTCGTCAGGCTTTATTTGTAAAAGAAAATTGTTCTATTTGTGAGGCAAAACTCGCTCAGCTTATCAAACTAAATCAACCTATTGATATCTATTTAGTGGGAAGTGGGGGGAAAGATGGTGTGATACGAAATTGGGCTAAAAAACATCATATTCCTATCGAAAAGGTAAAAAATCGCCATATCACATTAAACCATGATAACGGGATATGGCTAAAGCATGGCAATGGAATAATGCCTGTTGTTTTACAACAAGGAACGCAAGGATGGCAAAGAGTCGATTAGTTTTTTTATTTATCTCCATTGTTTATCTTGGTGATAATAGTCGCCGTTGTTGATGGTTTGGTCAGACGTGATTTACGTCGATATGGTGCAGCTTATGAATCTAGTTTTGTTTATCATCATGCTAAGCGAATAATCAAGCCCGCAATTTATATCCTCTGTGTATTGTATTTGTCATTGCCATTTGCAGTTTATCCGAATTTCTTGTTGTTGCCTTCTATCTTTTTGATAGGGATAGCTATTTCTGTGACAATAGGGTGTTTTAAAAAGTATTTGTAGGGATTATTCCTTTTTATTAATTAAGATTAAGATGCGATGGAGTTGCTGATGCCTGAGTTAACAATACGAGAGTGTGGTGAGGAGGCAATTAGATTAACTAATGAGTTATTTCAACAGTCTGAGCAATCTTTTATGGCATATTTATTAAATGAATCAGACTTAGCATGGTGTATTGCAAGTACTAGAAATTTTCCGCCAGAGAGGCAACTTCCTTGGGATCACGCAGGACAAACATTTCAAAATGATAATGGATTTAGCTTTTGTTTTAAGTTTTTAGATATGCAAAATAGGCCTGCTGGAGCCTGCATTTGTGAATATTGCTCTGATAATGTATTGAATATTGAAATGATTCAGAACTTTCAAATTAAACCATCTATTCTTGATGGAAATACGCTTAAGTTTATGCTTTATACCATAGTGTTTTTTCTGTTACTGACACAAGGGACGGGTGTACGGCTCATGTTTCCTATAAATGAAAATGTTGCAACATACTATGTTGAAAAACATGGTTTTCAGGATTTAACTGGTGATGGTTCAAAAGAAATACTTTACCGCTCAGCAGAAGATTTATTAAATTGGTTTGAGCAAAATAACCGCTCAGTTGATAGTGAGTGATTTATGAGCGATACTATAATGCAATCAACATGGCAAACTAAGGAGTTGGGTATGGTAACCAGAAAAGGAAAATCTGTTACGCCTGAGTCTTCGTTTTTCCAAACGCCACACATTATTCAGACTCGAGAAGATGGAAGTACTGTTAGTACTGTTTGTAGTCGTAGTGGAAAAGAAGTGACCTTTGTTACTCCAAAAGGAAAAAGGATCAGAGCATCACAGAATGAAGTTTTTAATACTTTATTGAAATCTATAAAATCAGTAAATCATTCATAAAATAAATAGTTATTGGATACAGAAAAAGAGAGTTTAGACTCTCTTTTTGCATATCTATGGTGTAGCTAGTGGTTTTAATTACAAAATTAATTTCTGATTACTCAAGCTCTTGATATTTTCTTACGGCAACAATGAGTGTTGAAGGATTAGCGACTGCTTAATTGATCTGCTTTAATCAAACAAGACACTTTAATAATGGAATATAATTTAACTATTGAAGTGTTGAATGAAAAAACGAACAAACCGAGTTTATACTCTTGAGTTTAAGCAAGAAGCGGTCGCATTAGTCTCAAAACAAGGTTATAGCGTCTCAAAAGCGGCAGCTTCTTTAGGGATCACCGATAAATTACTTTATAACTGGAAAGCAAAATTCGACGCTGAGCAATCCGGTAGTAGCTTGAATTCCGATGAGAGAGCTGAAGTATTAAGGTTTCGAAAAGAAAATAAAGAACTTAGGATGGAGAAAGAAATCCTAAAAAAAGCAGCGCCCTCCAGCTAAAGGAAACCAAGTAACGTTTAAAACGATTAAGCAATTACCTTCTCAGTTTCCCGTGCAGAAGCTCTGTAAGTTAATGAAAATAAGTCGTTCTGCCTACTACGCTTGGCTTAAACGCCCAGCAAAATTGATCACCGCAGAACCAAAGCTATCTTTGAACAGAGTCGAAATAGCTTAGGTTACATAACGTGACATAAACGGTTATGCAAAGAGGGCTTTAGCGTGAGTGCTTATGGCGTTCAAAAGCTAATGGCTCAGCTTGGCCTAGTCGTCACTCAGCGTGTTGCTTACAAAGTCACCACAAAACGCAAACACAGTGATGCGGTAGTCGATAATTTGTTAAATCAAAATGTTAATCCTCACGCACCTAACGAAGTGCGGGCGGGTGATGTGACCTATTTAAAAACAGGGGAGGGCTGGGTGTATTTAGTCATCGTGATGGACTTATACTCACGCCGTATTGCGGGTTGACACATCGATAAACGAATAACGGCAGATTTAGTTGTGCAGAACAATTAGGGCATGCCAGTATTACATCGACATTAGAATACATTGATGAAAGTGTTGATAACTTGCGAGATATACTTGAAGCGGAATTGATGTGATAAGAATAACAAGAGGAGTATCTAGATTTGACAGTGATTAGGAAAGAAAGTAAAAGTGACAAATAAAAAAAACAGCCTTGATATGAGCAAGACTGTTTAGTTTAAGAGTTTTAACATAAAGTGACTGTGCCAAATTATATTATTTTTCAACTCTTGTTTGCCCTCTCAGTGATTTAACTCACTGACGAACAAAAGAAATATGGTGCCCGGACTCGGAATCGAACCAAGGACACGGGGATTTTCAATCCCCTGCTCTACCGACTGAGCTATCCGGGCAACGGGGCGTATTAAACCCGATCTCACCGTCTTCGTCAACGTTATTTATCACAAAACTGTTCAATCGCTGTTTTTTTAATCTTATTGATTAATAAAAGACTCTTTTTTTCACAGAATGAGTAAAAAGAGTACTGAAGTGATTTTTGTTGTCGCAGAGCAATAAAGAAAAAATGTGGCGAAGTGAACAAAAGCAGGGTACCGATAACAAAAAAGCTTACCCAAATTGATTGGGTAAGCTTTATTTTTAACCATAATAATGGTTAACGATAGTTACGTTGCGCGGTGCTTACCTTTTCAAGATAACGCCGTGATTGGTCGGCCGGATGTTTATTGCGCAATGTCGTATAAACTTCCGTCGGCGCTAAGTTATTAATCATCGCGGCTGCTTTTTTCTTATCACTGTGGAAGATGCGTAACACACTACCCGCACCGCCATTGTAAGCCTGTATCACCGCATAGCGACGAGAAACGGGATCTTTAATGTCACCTAAGTAGCTATTTTGTAATATCGAGATATACGCTGTACCAACATCGATATTATTCGCCGGATCAAATAAGTAACTGCGACTTGGCTGTCCTGATTTACCTTGCATACGAAATACATCTCGTCCGGCTGTTGCTGGCATAATTTGCATTAAGCCTAGTGCATCTGAGCTACTTACCGCATAGGGGTTGAAGCTGGATTCAATTTGCATAATGGCAAGGATCAGGGAAGGTTCAACACCATACTTGGCCGCGGCTTGTTGTACATAAGGTAAGTATTTATGTGCACGTTTATCTAAGTGGTTAGGTACTAAGTTAATAGTGACATACCAAATAGTGTTCAGCCCTGATTGACGTTTTTGTAATTTATTGGCAATTAGATAATCTGCAAATTTATTTGCTCGCCACTCCCAGCGTATAGGCTGCCCTGTATTATCAAGTACTTGTCCTAATAAAAAAGGCTCTGTACTGTGGGGAATATTATTTACATCAGAATAGAGGTCGATAGAGCCGGGATCTTCTCCCATAAGCAATGTCGTGACAATCGCTTTATGTAATTGGAATTGAGGCGCGTCACCCCCTAGGGTTTCTATAGTGATGGTACCCGCTTCAAAATTAATATGGCTACGAGTTCTATAAGCGTCCGTATATTTTACGTAGTCTTTAGGGCCTGCGATTAATACTTCCTGCATTCCCCAAATCATCTCGATATTATTGGCAAATTGTCCCATTAATATATCGAAGGCATTGGTGTCTTTGCTGTAATCAGGCTCAAAAGTTTTAGTGGGTTTACTACTACATGAGATGAGTAGAGGGGCGATAATCAGCAAGAGAAGGATTTTTTTCATGGTCTATTGCATCGCTCTGGTGAATAAAACTCCAGAGCCGTAATGGCTCTGGAAAATGGATATTATTTTTCAGGTGGTGTGTAGCCGTCAATATGAACATCGTGGCCTTCAAATAAAAATCTTACCATCTCTTGTTCTAATAATTTGCGATCGTCAGGATTCATTGTGTTGAGTTTTTTCTCATTGATAAGCATGGTTTGCTTTGCCATCCATTGACCCCAAGCTTCTTTAGAAATCTCATTGAAAATGCGTTTTCCAAGCTCTCCTGGATATAACTGAAAATCAAGTCCATCCGCTTCTTTATTTAGGAAAGTACAAAAAATAGTTCTACTCATAATAAATCCTCAAATATCGCCGGTATTAGCTTAGGCTAATTGTCTAAGTAAATTCTCTACAGGTGCCGCAAGCCCTACGCTTGCCGGGGTTTGTAAGTTATACCAAAGTCCTTGTTGCGCCTCCATCAGAGAGGTAAACGTGGAGAGTTTTACGCAAATTGGTACTATATCTAAATGAAAATGGCTAAAAGTATGTCTAAATGAAATTAATTGCTCAGTTTTATTATTTTCAAGACCATGCTCAGTTAGCCACTGTTCTAAAAGCATTTTTGTTTCAAACTGAGGAAAGGCGAACAGTCCTCCCCATATTCCTGCTGGTGGTCTTTTATCTAACCAGACCAGATTATCATATTGTAAAATAAGAAAATAAGTTGTTTTTTCCGGAATAGCCTTTTTAGGTTTTTTCCCCGGATAATCCGCCCAACTATGGTGAGCATAAGCAATACAACCTGTATTTAAAGGGCAAAGTTCGCATTTTGGTTTTGTTCGCGTACAAACCATTGCCCCTAAATCCATCATTGCTTGATTAAAATATTCAACCCCTTTGGTTGGGGTGACTTGTTCACTGATTTCCCATAATTTATTTTCAACTTCTTTTTTACCCGGCCAACCTTCTACAGCATAACAACGCGCTAAAACACGTTTCACATTGCCATCAAGAATAGGGTAAGGCTTTTTTAGTGATAGCGATAAAATAGCCCCTGCTGTAGAGCGTCCCACACCCGGTAAAGCACAAACGTCCTCAAAGGTATCAGGAAACTGTCCTTGATGCTTATCTACAATGTGTTGTGCCGCCTTATGTAAGTTTCTGGCGCGGGCGTAATAACCTAAACCCGTCCATAAATGTAGCACCTCATCAAGTGGCGCTTTCGCTAATGCGCTAACATTCGGAAAACGCGCAATAAAACGCTCAAAATAAGGGATCACCGTGGCAACTTGAGTTTGTTGTAACATCACCTCAGATAACCAAACGTGATAAGGCGTTTTTTCTTGTTGCCAAGGTAATGTTTTGCGCCCGTATTTGTGATACCAGTCGAGTACGACTTGCGAGAACTGCTGTGCTTCCATCATATTTTATTTTTAACTCAGATCTGTATAAGGGTAAGATTGCACCACAGAGAGCATAAACTGTAAACATCCTTAATATTTATCTTATAGAGTGATGCTTATATAGGTGACTCTTGCTAAAATTGGCTATCTTTGGATAATGTCGCTTAAATGTATACTATAACGACATTATAACGTTATTAAGTTAATAATTGGCCTAACGACTGACAGTATTAGACATGATCAAGAATGTAATTTCTCCGGAATTCAATGAAGAAGGGCGTGCTTTACGACGCGTTCGTAGTTTTGTTCGCCGACAAGGCCGTTTAACTCCTCGTCAGGAACAAGCATTAGAAAAGCAATGGCCTATCTTTGGCATTGAATATCAACCGGAACCTATCGACTTCAGTCAGGTTTTTGGACGTAACGCCCCTGTTGTTTTAGAAATTGGTTTTGGAATGGGCGCTTCGTTGGTGACTATGGCAAAAAATTCGCCAGAAAATAATTACTTTGGTATTGAGGTACATGCCCCTGGTGTAGGTGCTTGCCTTGCCAGTGCACAAGAAGAGAATATCTCAAATCTGCGAGTTATGTGTCATGATGCGATAGAAGTACTCAATCACATGATCCCAGATAATAGTTTACAGATGGTTCAGTTGTTTTTTCCTGATCCATGGCACAAAGCGCGTCATAATAAACGTCGTATTGTGCAAGTACCATTTGCAGAGTTAATTTTAACTAAATTAGCGCCAAACGGTGTTTTCCATATGGCAACAGATTGGGAACCCTATGCAGAACATATGCTTGAAGTTATGACAAGTGTTGATGGATATCAGAACTTATCAGAAACTCAGGATTATGTACCACGACCAGAAACACGCCCCGTGACTAAGTTTGAACAACGCGGTCATCGTTTAGGGCATGGAGTATGGGATCTTATGTTTAAGAGGGTAAAATAATGGCTAAACAACGTAGTCGCCGTTTACGCAAAAAAATGCGTATCGATGAATTTCAGGAATTAGGTTTTTCAGTTAAATGGACGTTCCCAGAAAATACCCCTATTGAGGAGGTCGACAGCTTTGTTGATGACTTTATCCTTAATGTGATAGAGCCAAATGGGCTGGCATTTGATGCGAGTGGTTATCTGAGTTGGGAAGGCCTGATCTGTCTACAAAAAATTGGCAAATGTACCGAAGAGCATCGTCAATTAGTAGAAAACTACTTAAAAGAAAAAAATATGCAAGATGTACAGACCTCTGAACTATTTGACGTTTGGTGGGACTAATAAAAAGTTATACATTTTTAGCAAATAATCACAAGGGCATCCAACAGGATGCCCTTGTCTGTCTAGGGAATCAGCTGTGACTACAACGTTATCTAACGCATTATTGTCAGATATATTGCAACAAATTCGTCCTTTAATTGGGCAAGGAAAAGTAGCAGATTATATTCCTGCTCTCGCTCAAGTACCTGCTAATCAACTGGCTATGGCCGTGTATACGGTTGATGGTGAGCTTTATCAAGCGGGTATGGCCGATAAACGTTTCTCTATTCAGTCTATATCAAAAGTACTTAGCTTAACCCTTGCGTTAACACGTTATGATGAAAGCGAGATTTGGCAACGAGTAGGCAAAGAGCCTTCAGGATTACCTTTTAATTCGTTGATCCAGTTAGAAATGGAAAAAGGGCTACCACGTAATCCTTTTATCAATGCTGGAGCGATAGTGATTACGGATATGTTGCAATCGCGATTAAGTGCGCCAAAACAGAGAATGTTAGAAGTTATTCGTGCACTGACGAATACAGCTGATATTTGCTATAACACCGTTGTGGCAAAATCAGAGATGGAACATTTAAGTCGTAATGCTGCCATTGCCTATCTGATGAAATCGTTTGATAATTTTGATAATGATGTTATCACCGTATTAGAAACCTATTTTCACTATTGCTCGATTGAAATGAGTTGTGTAGAGCTTGTTCGTTGTTTTAGCTACTTAGCGAATCAAGGAATATGTGTTGGAAGTAAAAATCAGATTATTACGCCAAGACAAGCCCGACAAATAAATGCGTTAATGTTAACTTGTGGTATGTATGATGGTGCGGGAGAGTTTGCTTTCCGTATCGGTATTCCCGGTAAGTCTGGGGTGGGAGGCGGTATTATTGCTGTGGTTCCTGATGCCTTTACCGTAGCAGTATGGTCACCAGAGTTGGATAAATCTGGTAACTCATTGGCGGGGTGTGCTGCCCTTGAATTATTAGCAAACAAAGTAGGGCGCTCAATATTTTAAGTGGCTGTAGCGCCAAGAATGCGCAATGTTAGGTAAAAAAGTAGTTCAATACGCTTCTAGGAGAGCGATTATGGGATTTAAAAAGTTGGTCGTTGCATTGGTTTTTGTCGCAAGTTCAGCCACTGCTGCACCCAGTTTTGACTGTGCTGTCACGCCAAAAGATGATTTACGTATTACACCTGAATTTGTTGAAGTGGCCGGCTCTAATGGTTTACTTGTTATTTATCCCGATGGCACGTTACTGCGCGATGAAAAGAGCGTCACACTAACCCCTGAGCAACAAGCTATTGCGAAAAAATATCAAGCGACAGTTAGGCAAGATATTCCTTGGTTAAGAAAAGAGACGGGAATTAAATTACAAGAGTCAAGAAAAGTACTGGATAAAGTTGTTATTGAAGCCTTTGGGCAAGATAGCCGTATTTTAAAGCGCTTAAGTGACTTAGAAAAAAATCTTAATCAACAAATGGATACTGTTATTTCGCTCAAGCCTGATAATGTCACATTCCATGCTCAAGCGATTAAACAGGTCGAAACCAAAGGGCGAGAAATAATTGAGAGTAGCCTTGGGGGGATGTTGCAAGATAGCATTAATGAATTAGGTCAAAAACAATTACTAGCTGCTGCGAGTGGTGATAGGAAAAAAGCCTTAAGTGGATTATTAGGTAATCTTGATGGTTTTCAACAAATCATCGAAAAAGAGTGGAAGCAACAAGAAGCTTCATTTAATCAATTTGGGCAGCAGGCATGTAATAAAATCACCCAAATGGAAAACCAACGTGTCGAATTGATAAATTCACTAAACAAATAGCTTTATCCTTACAGTAAATAAGAGTTATAGATTGTTGATTCACAATAGTTGAAAATAACAATGAAAATCATTCTTATTCAATTGACATGTAAAGTAAGCTGTTTAGAATGCCCTGCTTAAGTATTCCACTTAAACAGGGCTAAATTCATGAAAAAGATCCTTGCGTTAGTTACTGCCTCTCTTCTGTCAGTTAGCAGTTTTTCTGCATTAAGTAATACCTCAGTTACATACCAGCCTAATCAAATTGTTGAACAGCAAAATGATAAAGTTGTTATCAAGCACCTATTAGGTGAAACCGCAGTATCTAAAAATCCGTCTAAGGTTGTACTGTTTGATTTTGGTCTATATGACTCTTTAGTTGCATTAGGTTTAGCGGATAAAGTGGTTGGTTTACCATTAGGAAATGCACCTGAATATATTAAAGGGCGTATTGCGAATGATGTGGCTAATGTTGGGGGAATGAAAGCCCCTGATTTTGAGAGACTCGCTGAGCTTAAACCTGATTTAATTATTATTACCGGTCGTCAAGGCGCTTCTTATGAGAAACTCACAAACATTGCCCCCACGATTAATTTAGGTACAAATAGTGCGAATTATCTTGATTCAGTGGAAGCGAATATTCAATTAATAGGTGAATTATTTGATAAGCAACAAGCTACTCAAACACAATTAGCAACATTGAATACCGTGATTGAACAGGCTCAGAAAAAAGCGGCAGGATCAGATAAAAAAGTGTTGGTCTTACTGCACAATGCAGGCAATTTAATGCCCAATAACCAAAGCGTGATTTACGATGTGGTTAAAGCGAAGAAAGCAGAATTACCACCTGTTGCTGAAGAAGAGAAAGGCAAACGTCGCGTGGTTACTTCTGAAATGATCGCCAAAGTAAATCCGGATGTTATTTTTATTATCGATCGCAGTGAAGCCATTGGTGCCGGTAAATTAGAGAAAAACACCTTTGAAAATGATGAAGTGAAAACAACTTCTGCTTATAAAAATGGTGGTATTGTTTATTTGCAATCTGATCTTTGGTATCTCTCTGGTGGTGGATTAGAAAGTCTTACTCAGCAAATTGAAGCGGTGCAAAGTGCACTTTAAAATCAGTGATAATGGTTATAAGCGCCGATAAATAAATTATGCCCATAGTGTAAATGAACAGTATGGGCATTTGTTTATTAACGAAATAAGTGAATTTTCGTATTAAAGAAAGAGTTCAAGTAATGAATTAAGAAACAGTTTACCGTGGGGCGTTATCTGCCAATGGGTTTCTGTTTCACTGATATAACCTAATGCGAGTGCCTCATCAATTTGTCTACGGATAGTCTCTTGTGCAAGCCCCGTGTAGTCGCTAAAATCTTGCCGAGGAAAAGCTTCTAATAACCGAAAGCGGTTCATAAAAAATTCAAATGGACGGTCATCATTATCAACCCAATTTTGCTGGTGAAGATAACGTCCTGCCATAAAACCTTTAGGATGTTTGGTTTTTACCGTTCTCATAATTCGGCCATCGGCAAAACTTATTTTTCCATGAGCACCACAGCCAATACCTAAATAATCCCCAAAACGCCAATAGTTTAGGTTATGTTGACATTGAAAACCTGGCTTACAATAAGCCGATGTTTCATATTGTTGATATCCTGCTGCGGTAAGTAATTTGTCACCTTCAGAAAAAATATCCCACAACATATCATCATCAGGTAATTTAGGCGGACGGGAGCCAAATTGTGTATTGGGTTCAATAGTTAATTGATACCAAGAAAGATGTGGGGGAGATAAAGCGATTGCTTGCTGTAGATCTGAGAGTGCTTGAGATAATGATTGGTCAGGTAAGCCATGCATTAAATCAAGATTAAAGCTACGTAAGCCTAACTCTTTTGCTAGTCTCGCGGCATTTTTAGCTTCATCGGCATCATGAATGCGCCCTAAGCGGATCAGTTTATCATTACCAAAACTTTGTACGCCAATGGATATACGGTTAATTCCCGCCCGTTGAAAACCGGCAAATCGTTCAGCTTCAACCGTACCAGGATTGGCTTCCATCGTAATTTCAGCATCAGGAGCAACGGCTATGCGCTCTTTTACGCCATACAGTAAATCGGCCATTGATTCAGCACTTAATAGGCTTGGCGTGCCACCACCAATAAAGATAGTTTGCACTTCACGAGAGCCAACATGAGTAAGATCAGCATCTAAATCATTGAGCAGATGTTGCACATATTCCTGATGTGGAACTTCGCCTTTTAAGGTGTGAGAATTAAAATCACAATAAGGGCATTTTTGTACACACCAAGGAATATGAATATACAAACTTAATGGTGGTAACTTAAGCATTCTTAAGTGCATCCAACATTAGTTTTAGTGCTTTACCACGGTGAGAGTATTGATTTTTTTGCTCTCTGGTTAATTGTGCCGCAGTGCAATTTAGCTCAGGGATAAAGAAAATAGGATCATAACCAAATCCACCATCACCTTGCATTTCTTGAGTTAACACACCTTGCCAAATACCATGGAAAATCAGCGGAGTGGGATCGTTTTCATGGCGTAGATAAACTAACACACAGTTAAACTGAGCTTGACGTTTCTCTGCGGGAACATCTTTCATTGCTTCGAGTAATTTATCTACATTTTGCTGATCGGTTGCCTCAATACCAGCATAACGAGCAGAGTAAATGCCCGGAGCACCACCTAATGCATCAACCGAGATCCCTGAATCATCAGCTATAGCCGGTAAGCCTGTTACTTTGGCAGCATGACGCGCCTTAATTAGTGCGTTTTCTACAAAAGTAAGACCTGTTTCTTCAACTGAGCCAACACCTAGCTCAGTTTGTGCGACAATATCTAAACCAAAATCAGCGAGTAATGAGGCTAACTCTGTTACTTTACCGGGGTTTCCAGTAGCAAGAACCACTTTTTGCATATTATCTTCCTTAGTAAAGTGTCATGGTGATTAGCCACTGTAAAACATCTACACGTAAATAATTCAGGGCATAAAGGATCAGGATAACAATCATGGCTGAGAAATCTAATCCTCCCATTGCCGGAATAACACGGCGAATTGGGGCCATTAAAGGCTCAGTTAATTGGAAGAGCAGATGATCGATAGGATTACGTCCTTGACTGACCCAACTGAGAATTGCACGGATGATAATCATCCAAAAAATAATCTTACCTGCTGCGGTGAGTAATTCAATAAATGCGAAGGGTAGGACTAAAGAAAATGGAATAGCACCACCTGCTCCGGATAAGTAAGAAGGGAGGATAATTTCTAATAACACTAAAACATATGCCAAGATGACCGAAGCAGTATCAATAGAGCCAATAGAGGGGATAATTCTTCTTAATGGGCGCACAACAGGTTGGGTAATTTTAACCACAAATTGTGAAAACGGATTATAAAAATCAGCTCTTACACATTGCATCCATACACGAAGTAGTAGCACGGAAATATAGAGTTGAATAAGAGTCAGAATGACGAAATTTAAAAAGTTCATTAGTTGGCCCTGATGAAATTAAAACTGTTTTTCCATTTCTTGCGCTCGTTTAATCGCCGCTTGCATCGCTAAAGCAACATTCTCAGGTAATTTACCTGCATAGAATTGTGCCAATGCTGCAGCTGTTGTGCCACCTTTTGACGTTACTTGTTCACGTAATGTTGAAAAAGGTAAGCTATTTTGTTTTTCAGCTAATGCAGTAGAGCCACTGGCTGCTTGTTGTACAATAGCTCTTGCTACGTCGGCTGAAAAACCTAAGCGCTCGGCTTCTTGTTGCATAGATTCCATAAACAAGAAGAAATAAGCAGGCGCACTACCCGCAACGGCGATAATATCATTGATAGCTGATTCTTGCTCTACCCAAACCGTCGTACCGACACTTTTCATTAACGCATCAGCAAATTGTTTATCTTCAGGGGTAATAGTGTTTTGAGCAAACATACCGCTTAACCCTTTGCCAACCAGTGCTGGGGTATTTGGCATGATGCGGATCAGTCGTAGCGAAGTGGCTAAATAATCATTATAACGAGAAGCTGGAATACCCGCGGCAATGGTTAGCACTAATTTTTGACCAAAATCGATATGTTGTAATGGCTTACAAACTTCAGCCATCATTTGCGGTTTGACGGCTAATACGATGACATCGGCATTTTCAACAGCACTGATGTTGTCGCAAGTACTCTGTATGGCAAACTCTTTTTCTAAAGGCTCACGTCGAACCTCTGAAGGTGAACTTACCGTAATATTTTTTGCGGGATAACCACCATTAACCAGTCCTGCAATAATAGCGTGTGCCATATTTCCGGCACCAATAAAAGCGATATTGCGATGTTCCATACTAATTTAACCTCTTTTTTATTTATTGGCGTAATCACGAGCGCCAAAAATGGCCGTTCCAATACGTACCAGTGTTGAGCCACAGGCAATTGCTGCTTCCATATCACCAGTCATTCCCATCGACAATGTATCAATATCGGGGTACTGGTTTTGTAACTGTTTAAATGCCTGATGCATTTTCTCTAGTACCTCGACTTGCTTGTTATAGTCATTTTCTGGGGCAGGAATAGCCATTAGTCCGCGCAGTTTGATCCCTGGCAGAATGGATATTTGTGCAGCAAGGCCATCAAGCTCGGTAAGAGAGATCCCTGATTTACTGTTTTCATCACTAATATTTATTTGGATCAAAACATTGAGTGGCGGTAACGTAGTTGGACGTTGATCACTTAATCTTTGCGCTATTTTTAATCTATCTATGGTATGGCACCAGGCAAAATGTTCAGCAACAAGACGTGTTTTATTGGACTGCAATGGGCCAATAAAGTGCCAAACTAAATTTTTGTTTTCAGCAAAATAGCTAATTTTATCTACACCTTCCTGCACATAGTTTTCACCAAATTCAGTTTGTCCACATGCAATTGCTTTTTCGATATCGCTCACAGGCTTAGTTTTACTAACTGCAAGTAGGGTTATTTCGTCTGGAGAACGCCCGCATTTTTGCGCTGCGGTGTCAATGTGAGACCTGACATTGACGAGATTCTGTTTAATAGTATTCATGGCAACTCAGGAGATAATAAGATGAATATGGAAAAATTAATTATATATAGTGTAAAGCATAATGCTTCCGATCTGCACCTTTGTTGTGGCGATGTGCCACGATTACGGATCAATGGCGTACTTTATCAACAAAATCAATGTAAACCTATTACTTCTGATACGCTACTCAAATGGATAACACCTTATCTGACCACAGCGCAATTGCAATTTTTTGGTAAGGAGGGGCAAGTTGATACGGCGATAACTCTTGCTGAGGGGCAGCGCTTACGAGTGAATTTATTTCGCCAACAATTAGGGATATCCGCAGTACTAAGAGTGATAAATTCACAGCTCCCGACATTAACATCACTACGCGTACCAAAATCAATCACTGCATTATTAGATAATGTTTCTAATGGACTTATTTTAGTGACGGGAGCAACAGGGAGTGGTAAATCATCCACATTAGCAGCGATGATTGATTATCTCAATCAGCATAAGCGTCAGCATATTCTTACTTTGGAAGCGCCAATAGAGTTTATTTACACCAATAAGCAAAGCATTATCCAACAACGTGAAATAGGGCGCGATGTACAAAATATAGCGAGTGCAATAAAAGCCGCATTACGTCAAGATCCCGATGTAATTATGCTAGGGGAATTAAGAGATCTAGAAAGTATTAAAATGGCATTAATTGCGGCTGAAACGGGGCATTTAGTACTAGCAACATTACATACGCAAGGCGTTGTTCAAACGTTAGAGCGTGTCACTAATGTATTTTCATCCAATGAACGACAATGGATCTCGGCACAATTAGCTGGAAGCTTAAAAGCAATTATTTCTCAGCAATTGGTTCCAGCAACACAAGGCGGGCGTGTTGCCCTGTTTGAAGTGATGTATATGACGCAGGGGATTGCACATCTGATCAGAGAAGGGAAATATCATCAAGTGACGACATTAATGCAAACTGGGTTTGAATATGGCATGCAAACCTTCACTTTAAGTCGCCAACAACGTCAATATGAAGGTTTGCTCAATGAGCACATCAATGAAGAAAATTAATACTGCCGTTCAAACCAGCTTTCTAAAATAATAACGGCAGAAGTTGCATCAACACTGCCTTTATCTAAAGAGCGATACCCCCCTTGTTCAAAAAGGTGAGCACGGGCTTCTACTGTGCTAAGGCGCTCATCATGTAAGGCGATTTGTACGCCAAAGCGTCCATGCAAGCGATTAGCAAATTTTTTGGCTTGGGTAGTCACTAGCTGTTCTGTACCGTCCATATTAAGAGGCAAACCCACCACCACTAAATCCGGCTGCCATTCTTTAATGATTTTTTCGATTTGACTCCAATCTGGAATACCATCTTTAGCTTTAAAGGAGGCTAATGGCCTTGCTGTCCCTGTAACTTCTTGACCTATTGCGGCTCCAATACTTTTGGTGCCAAAATCAAACCCCATTACCGTTCTATTTGACATTATGCATGACCAGCCGTTGGTGAAATTGTGTGGATATCGATACCAATTAGTTCGGCGGCTTTATGCCAACGCTCTGCAATTGGGGTATCAAAAATGATTTGTGGGGTTGCTTCAACGGTAAGCCAACTATTTTCTAAAATTTCTCTCTCGAGCTGGCCTTTTTCCCAACTGGAATATCCTAATGAGACTAAGGTTTTTTCAGGCTGTCTTGCTGTACCTAATGTTTCTAACACATCTTTTGACGTGGTGATCATGGTGCTATCGCTGATTTTAATACTTGAGCTAAAACCAGAAACAGGGGTGTGTAAGATAAAACCATGCTCTTCCGCTACAGGGCCACCAGACATAACCGGTTTTTGTAAGCTAATCGCACTATCTCTATCTGCTGAGAATATCTCCAACTGCTCTAAGACACTTTCAATAGAGATATCTTCAATCGGCTTATTAATAACTAAACCCATTGCACCGTTTTCATTATGTTCGCAAACATAGACGACCGAGCGTTGAAAGAGCGGATCGCTTAATGATGGCATAGCAATAAGAAAATGGTTGAGTAAATTCATAATAGTAATACTGTTCTCTGATTGTTTTTATTAAAAAACCTAGCCCTATTGATAATGTTTAATATAAGGGCTAGGTAAAGACTTTTAAACCTTAAAACACATCGTTTAAAAATTAGTTTTTCTTGTTAAGGCGAGTTTCAATAGCATCCATTAACATACCTGTAATAGAAACCTCAGGATAAGCCGCTTCAATCTCACGTGCACAAGTCGGGCTTGTAACATTAATTTCCGTTAAACGATCGCCAATAACATCTAATCCAACAAAAATAAGGCCTTTTTGTTTTAAGATAGGTGCTACTTGGCGTGCAATTGCCCAATCGCTTTCTGTTAATGGGCGCGCTTCTCCACGGCCACCAGCGGCTAAGTTACCACGGGTTTCCCCTTTGGCAGGGATACGGGCTAAGCAATAAGGAACCGGCTCTCCATCAACTACCAGAATACGTTTATCACCATCAATAATTTCTGGTAAGAAATTCTGTGCCATACAGAAACGGTGACCGTGCTCTGTTAAGGTTTCGATAATAACACCGACGTTTGGATCATCTTTTTTCAGGCGGAAAATAGAAGCGCCACCCATACCGTCAAGTGGTTTAAAAATCACATCACCATGTTTTTCATGGAAAGCACGAAGGTGTTTGGCTTCTCGAGTGACTAATGTATTTGGCGTTAATGAAGGGAACCATGCTGTAAAGAGTTTTTCATTACAATCACGTAAGCTTTGTGGTTTATTAACAATTAAAGTCCCCATATCTTCAGCACGTTCAAGAATATAGGTAGCATAGATAAATTCGGTATCGAATGGGGGATCTTTACGCATTAAAATGGTATCAAGGGAGCCTAACGCAATATCTTGCTCTTGACCAAATTCAAACCACTTTTCAGGGTTTTCTTCTACACTTAACAGACGTGTGTGAGCACGGGCTTCACCTTGATTAAGATAAAGATCGTTCATTTCCATATAATGGATTTCCCAACCACGGCGCTGTGCTTCGAGTAACATGGCAAAGCTGGTATCTTTTTTAATTTTGATGGATGAAATAGGATCCATCACAATACCTAATTTAATCATTATTTCTCCTTTATCCCAGATCGCCGAACCGAACCTGCAAAGCGGTGATTGCGGTGAGTGCTGTTGTTTCAGTTCTTAATACACGAGGACCTAATAAAATATCAGTAAAATGGTATTTTGCTGTCATGGCAATTTCTTCAGGAGATAATCCCCCCTCAGGGCCAATTAATAGTCGTACTTTTTTAACTGGAAGTGGCAAGGTATTAATACTTTGGCTTGCTCTAGGGTGTAAATTAAGTTTTAAGCTATCATCCGTTTGGGCACACCACGCCTCTAATGACATCACCGGCATAAGCTGTGGAATTTTATTTCTGCCACATTGTTCACAGGCTGAGATAATAATTTTTTGCCATTGCTGATGCTTTTTTTCTAAACGACTAGGATCTAGTTTAACACCACAACGTTCAGAGATCAGCGGAGTAATGGTGTTAACACCTAATTCAACGGACTTTTGGATAGTAAACTCCATTTTCTCACCACGTGAAAGTACTTGGCCTAAATGAAGATCAAGTGGGGATTCTCTATCATCCATTTGTCCTTCATTAATCTGCACAATCACTGATTTTTTGCTGCTTTCGATAATATCAGCATCAAATACTTGATTGGAGCCATCAAAAAGTGCCAGTTTTTGGCCTTTTGACATTCTTAATACTCGTCCAACGTGATTTGCAGCTTCTTCTGCTAATGAAGTTTGTGTACCTGCACTGAGTGGCTCTGGATGATAAATGCGAGGAATACGCATAACGTGAAACCCTTACGTAAAATGTTAACCATGATAAACAAGATATTGTGATATGCATCATACGCATGCCATTAGCTCATGCAAGTTATCAGGTGGCTTTTTCTATCATTATAGCTGGATTTTATTTGCGAGATTTGTCGTAAAACTTCATGTTTGCAATATGATAAAACAACCATTGCTTGGAAGTAATAGCATTCTATTTTAGAGTCCTAGATTAGGAACTCGCAAATATCAAGGATAGATATTTATGTTATTACCGCAAAACATCATGATTACAATGGCCTTTTTTACCTTTTTAAAAGGGTGTAGCGATTATTTCTCTACCTCTGTTTTAGCACGCCTCTCACCTATTCGTTATCAGCAATTGTGGCAAGTCTATTTAATTATCTGTTTTTATTGGTCTTTTACTATTTCTAATTATTCGTTATTAATATTATTTCTATTGTTTAGTTTTTACCTCTTAACTCTCTCGTTTTTCGATGCAGATTATCTTCAGCTACCTGATAACTTAACTTTTTGGTTACTTTTCTTTGGAATTACGCTTAATTTAACGCCTTATGGCGTGATTTCTTCAACTTGCTCTTTTTATGGCTGTTTAGTCGCAAGCTTGTTTTTTTATAGTATTTATTGGCTCGGTTATTGGATATATCAAGAGACTATTTTGGGGTTGGGTGATGTAAAGCTTTTTAGTGCCATAGGCGCTTGGTGTGGAATAGAACTATTACCTTATATCCTCTTTTTCGCTGCACTATTAGGGATTGTTATTTATATGCTTATTTGGGCTTTTACTAATGTGAAGATAAAGCAGATTGCCTTTGGCTCTTGCCTTGCATTTTCAGCGATAGTTGTTTTAAGAGTAAAGACAATAATAATGTATTGAATAGGCTAATATTTCTTGCTGAATATTAAATAAGAGTGAGGTGTAGAATTTGTCTACACCTTCAAGTCTCTATCATTATTTACTCTATTTTCAGTAAGGTATTACAGCGTTTGTTTTAGAAAAGAAGTCCAACTTTTTGTATCGCCAAAATAATTCTCTACTGGGATCAACTGGTAGGTTTGGTTATCTTCAATACATAGCGTTGGGAAACCACGACCATTTACTTGATGCATTAATTGTTGAGTTTGCTGTATATGTTGAGTTATTTCATACTCATTTACTTGCGTAAATAGCGTCGAAAAAAGGGTGATATCAAACCCGAGTTTTTGTACGATAAAAAATAGCACATCTTTATCACTAATATTTAATCCATCAAGATAATAGGCATCTTGTAACGCTTTTAATAACATAACATCTCTATCGCCCATTTTTCTTGCTACCAATATCGCTGCAATTGGCATCAGTGAGTTTAATGTCATCTCTGTATTGGCGAGGTTATCACGGTATTGCTGGCTAAAAATTTGTCCCGATAACTGGCTAATACGTTCATCGATAGGGGTAACATGCTCTTTCCATGCATCGCCCCCTGTCACTTTTCTTGTCGGGGTAAATAATCCCCCACCATGTAGTGTTAGTACATGTGGGTATTCGTGACTCACTACTTCAATAAGTGGGGCAATGCCGTAGCACCACCCACAAAGTGGATCGTAAATATAGTGCAGCTTTTTGGTGCTATTTTCTTGGTTCACATGGCTTACTGAGGCCATTTCATCTCTCCTTTAAGGACTTTTGCGCTAAGCTCTAAACTCGATTTATCTGCTAAGTCAGGATAACTTTTTTCCATCGCCGCAATAAATTGTTCTGAGTTTTGAGTTTCAGCGAGTTTAATTTCTGCCTCTTTAAGGTAATTCATTGTGAAATCAACAGAACGCATATCATAATTGCTTTTTGGAACATAATGTCCTGGAATAACCGTTTTAGGTGATAACGTTTTAATCTGTTGTAACGCTTCTAGCCAATATTGGCGTTGTGCTTTAGATTGAGTATCTGCTAGCCACACATGAATATTTTCAGACAGTATTACCCCACCCATAATAGCATTCAGTTTTGGCACATAAACATAGGTTCTTTCTGGAGATTGGCTATCTAATCCTTTGATATAGAGTTTTTCACCTTCAAGAGAAAAACTATCACCAGTAACGACTTCAGGAATGATAACTTTTTTAGGGGCATTGTCTTTGAGGACAGGCCCCCAGTAGGCAAGTTTTCCTGCTTGGGTTTCATTAATGATTTTGACGGTGGGAGCTGAGGCAATCACTTTAGCATTTGGAAATGCTTCAGTAATGACATCTAACCCAAAATAAAAATCGGGATCAGAATGGCTGATATAGATATAAGTTAAGTTTTTCCCTGATGCTTTAATTTTATCGACTAAGGCTTGAGCATCATTTTTTTGGAATTGAGCATCGATTAAGACAGCATCTTTATCACCATAAATGATTTCAGATGAAACAGGGAATACACTGGCATCACCGGGATTGTAGATATCTAATGTTAACTCTGCTGCCATAACAGAAGTGGCGAAAAACGCAGTAGTTGCAAGTGTTAAAGGAAGTAATTTTTTCATCTTTATTTTCTCCATCATGTTGATGCGTTCTATAATAGGTTGCATGAAATGGGAGAAAAACCCTGTTTTGGTGAATACATTGTTGCATAAATCGAGCAAATAATATGGACAAAATTAAAGCATCAGAGGTTTTTGTGACCATCGTTAAGCAAGGTAGCATGATTAAAGCTGCTGATTATCTAGGTATGTCTAGAGCAATGGTGACGCGCTATCTTAATGAAATGGAGGAGTGGGCTGGGGTGCGTTTGTTGCATAGAACAACCCGTAAGCAGAGTCTGACTTCCGTGGGAGAATTAGTTTATCAACAAAGTTTACAACTGCTAGAGATGGCCGAGCGTATTCCCGCGAATATTCCCAAAGAGAGTCACCAAATCAGTGGGCTGGTGCGTATTACAACGGCACAATCACTCGCTAATTGTGCATTATCTGTGGCTATAACTGAATTTATACAACTTTATCCTCTTATTGCAGTCGATTTGCAGATATCTAATCAGACAGTCAATCTTATTGAAGAGCGTATTGATATTGCATTGCGTATTACCAACCATTTAGAGCCTAATCTGATAGCCCGCCCTTTAGCAAAATGTCTTTCTGTGGTTTGTGCTCATAAAGATTATTTAGCTAAACATGGTATCCCTAACACGCCGGATGATTTGACTTATCATCAATGTCTCACATATCGCTTTTTTGGCAGTAGCTTGTGGGAGTTTAGTTTAGGTGATGAGCGTTATTCTGTTCCTGTAGGTGGTAATTTAAGTGCCAATGAGTCTGTTGTGTTATTGCAAGCCACTTTGCAAGGTGCCGGAGTCTCCTTACAACCTTACTGCTCAGCAAAACCCTATCTTGAACGGGGTGAGTTAGAAATTTTGTTAGCGGATTATCAGCCACAGCCTATGGGAATTTATGCCGTGTTAGCGAGCCGACAAAATATGCCCGCAGCCGTGCGTGTTTTACTGGATTTTCTGGTTGACTGGTTTGCTTCTTCGCCTCATTGGTTGTCATTATCGGGTGAACGCGTGAGTTAATTGTTTTGGGTAATTAGCTAAAGTGGTTTTCATCACATCAATAAAATAGCGCACAAGTTGTGATGAGGGGCGATGAGATGGTGTGATCAAACTCACCGTAAATGGAATGGTAAAACTCAGTGGCCGTATACAGAGATCACTATATTGATAATCAAGGGCGGTAATAGGGTTAACGATAGAAACACCAATGCCTTTACTCACCATGGCACAAATTGAGGCCGCACTTTGTGTTTCCATGATCAATTGTCGAGTGATCCCCTGTTTAATAAACATAGCATCAATAAGTTGTCGATAACTATCATTAGCAGATAAGCTGATAAAACGAGTTTGATGAAAGTCTTGTGGCTGCAGTAATGCTTTTTTACTTAACACATGAGACTTTGGCAAAATAGCGACTTCATTTAACGTTAGCAGTGTTTCTTGTTGGGTTCCGGCAGGTGTTTGTGTGTGCTCAGTTAGCCCTAAGTCATAATGTTGTGCAGATAACCACTCCTCTAATAAAGGAGACTCCTGTGGCACTATCGTTAAATTAACCTCGGGATATTGGCTGAGAAATTGTTGGCAAATTGAGGGTAATAGTGATTGAGCAAATGCCGGTAAACAGGTGATATTTAATTCCGCTTGATGAAAATGGCGAATACTATTGGCTGCGGTAATAATGCGGTCAAGTCCATAATAAGAGCGCTGTACCTCTTCAAAAAATCTTAATCCCTCCGTGGTAGGTTGTAGTCGACCTTTAATTCTATCAAATAGCTTAAATGACAATAGCTGTTCAAGACGTGATAGTTCGCGACTGACTGTGGGTTGAGACGTTTTCAGTAAATCTGCCGCTTCGGTTAGGTTTTGTGTGGTCATCACTGCATGAAAAATTTCAATATGTCGCCAACTAAATGGAGTTTTCATAAATTTTATCCTATATCACAAGTGAATAGACTATAGCTAATTTGATATTTTTATTCCCGCTTTAATTGCTTAATAATATTTTTATTCACCCTACATTGCTGAGTAAAAAATGATGACAACATCCAACAATGCGATCCTATCTCAATTAGCACAAACTTATGGCACGCCATTATGGATCTATCAAGGTGAGACTATTTCTGAACATATTGAGCAATTAAAAGCCTTTGATGTGGTTCGTTTTGCACAAAAAGCCTGCTCTAACATTCATATTTTACGGTTAATGAAACAGCAGGGCGTTAAAGTTGATTCTGTCTCACTAGGTGAAATTGAGCGGGCGTTGGTTGCCGGTTTCCAAGGTGGTCGCGAGCGTAGTGAAATTGTCTTTACCGCAGATTTACTCGATGAAAAAACGATTGAACGTGTGGTTGAATTAGATATTCCGGTTAATGCAGGTTCTATTGATATGCTTCGCCAACTTGGAGAACGTCATCAAGGGCACGCGGTGTGGATAAGAATAAATCCTGGGTTTGGTCATGGACATAGCCAAAAGACCAATACAGGTGGGGAAAATAGCAAACATGGTATTTGGTATGAAGATGTGCCAGAAGCATTAGCGGTGATTAATCAATACAATTTGAATTTGGTTGGTTTCCATATGCATATTGGCTCAGGGGTTGATTATCAGCATTTAGCGAGTGTCTGTGATGCAATGGTTGAGCAAGTACTCACCTCTAATGTTGATATTAAAGCCATCTCGGCCGGTGGGGGATTGTCAACACCTTATCAGCAAGGAGATAAAAGAGTCGATTTAAACCACTATTTCTCTTTATGGGATAGTGCTCGTCAACGTATAGCGCAACACCTTGGGCATGATATTGAACTGGAAATTGAACCAGGACGCTTTTTAGTGGCTGAGTCTGGCGTGTTAGTGTCACAAGTAAGGGCGGTTAAGTCGATGGGAAATCGTCATTATGTGCTGGTGGATGCAGGGTTTAGTGATTTAATGCGCCCAGCTATGTATGGTAGTTACCATCAAATCACATTATTAGATAAATACGGCCAATTAAAATCTAGCGAGTTTCAACAAGAAACCATAGTTGCGGGGCCTCTTTGTGAATCTGGTGATGTGTTTACCCAGCAAGAAGGAGGAATGGTTGCTCCTCGTTTATTACCTCCGGCAGAAGTTGGTGATTACTTAGTTATTCATGATACGGGGGCTTATGGTGCATCAATGTCATCTAACTATAATAGTCGTCCCCTTATTCCTGAAGTGTTAATTTCACAGGGCATACCTCAATTAATTAGACGTCGTCAAACCATTGAAGAGCTATTAGCGCTAGAAATTAACCTGTAACTTTTACTATTCCTCCCAGTGTGATCATCTCCCAATAAAAAACACCTCATTATTAAATTAAAATAATGAGGTGTTGTATCCGTGTTTCAGTCGTTAAATGGCAGACTATTTATTGACGATCATAACGGCATAATTAGGCTGCTTTATCTGTTTTTATTGTATCAGTTGACGACTTTTTTGCCGGCACCGCCAAGGCATCAAAGTCAAATTCATCCACATTAATACTACGTAAACGGCTTTGCTCCGCTTTGCGTAAGATATCTGCTTCTTCGGGAGTCACTCGTTTATCAGCTAAAGCCTTATCCGCTAATTTATCTAATTGAGTGAAGCTAAATTTCTTTTCATAGAGTCGACAGATACGTTCAAACAGTGGCTCTGCGGCTAAAATATCGAGCAGAGCTTCTTCCATTAAACCATGAGGATTGTGCTCACTGGGTGTGAGGAATTGTCCTTTACCAATACGATCACGGGTTTCAGAAGGTTGTTGGATAATTTGAGCCACTTTACTATCTAACTTATCTGAAGGCAGTTTCTGCACTTTACCCAGAGGGAAAATAAGGGCGCGCAGAGCTCCTGCAACAAAACGATTTGGGAAATTGCGTAATAGCTCATCAATGGCATTTTCTGCTTGGTATAAACACTCTTTAATACCCCAGTGTACCAGTGGTAAATCAGCGGTATTACGACCTTCATCCTCATAACGTTTTAGCACCGCAGAGGCGAGGAAAATATGACTTAAAATATCGCCAAGTCTTGCAGAAATACGTTCACGACGTTTTAAACTACCACCTAAAACCCCCATGGCAACATCAGAAAGTAACGCCATGTTGGCACTGAGCCGGTTAATTTGTTGGTAATAACGACGAGTTTCATCTTTTGTTGGCGCGGTACTTAAGCGACCATTAGTGATACCTAACCAAAGGCTACGTAATGTATTACTGGCAACATGGCCTAAGTGACCAAATAAGGCATGATCAAAGTCGTGTAAGTTGTTATCTCTAGCTGCTGCAATTTCATCTAAAACATAAGGGTGGCAACGAATAGCCCCTTGTCCATAAATGATCATGCTACGAGTGAGAATATTAGCGCCTTCCACCGTAATGGCGATGGGGGAGCCTTGATAAGAGCGAGCCACAAAGTTGGAAGGGCCAAGACAAATCCCTTTCCCACCAACAATATCCATTGCATCAATAATCCCGCGTTGCGCTCTATGGGTACAATGATATTTTACGATAGCAGAAAGTACGGCAGGCTTTTCTCCTAACATAATACCTGTGGTAATTAAGGTTGAAGCTGCGTCCAAGAGATAAGCATTACCAGCAAGGCGCGCTAATGGCTCTTCAATTCCTTCCATCTTCCCGATAGGAAGCTTAAATTGACGACGAATTCGAGAGTAAGCACCTGTTGCCATTGCTGCACTTTTTAAGCCTCCAGTGGAGTTAGATGGCAGTGTGATACCACGACCGACTGAAAGACATTCCACCAGCATTCTCCAACCTTGGCCTGCCATTTTTGGACCACCGATAATAAAATCGATAGGAACGAAAACATCTTTACCACGAGTGGGACCATTCATAAAAGGAACATTGAGTGGGAAATGGCGATGACCAATTTCTACCCCTTTTACGTCGGTTGGAATTAAAGCACAAGTAATACCGGGATTTTCATTATCACTCAGTAGATGGTCTGGATCGCGAAGTTTAAAAGCGAGTCCTAATACTGTGGCTATAGGTGCTAAAGTAATATAGCGTTTATTCCATGTGAGACGAATACCAAGGACTTGCTCACCTTGCCATTCCCCCATACAAACCACACCACTATCAGGGATAGCGCCAGCATCAGAGCCTGCTTCAGGACTGGTTAATGCAAAGCATGGAATTTCATCACCTTTGGCTAAACCGGGTAAGTAACGTTTTTTCTGCTCATCAGTACCATAATGTTGCAATAACTCACCTGGACCTAATGAATTAGGTACACCTACAGTGATGGCGAGAATACCAGAAACACCCGCGAGCTTTTGCAGTACACGAGATTGTGCATAGGCAGAAAACTCTAATCCGCCATACTCTTTTTTGATAATCATCGCAAAGAAGCGATGGTCTTTTAAATATTGCCAAATCTCAGGAGGTAAATCAGCTAGTTCATGTGTGATTTGGAAATCATTGGTCATGCGACAAACTTCTTCAACTGGACCATCCAGAAAAGCTTGTTCTTCAGCGGTAAGTTGTGGCTTAGGATAATTGTGAAGTTGTTTCCAATCTGGTGCTCCACGGAATAATTCACCTTCCCACCATGTTGTTCCCGCATCAATGGCCTCTTGCTCTGTCTTAGACATAGATGGCATCACTTTTTGGAAAGCCTTTAGTGCAGGGGCAGAGATATATGCTTTGCGAATAGAAGGAAGAGTGAATGGTAATAATATCAATGCAACGGGCAGTAATAGCCAGTAGCTCCAGATATTGGCTAAACCCATCACGAAAGTATAAGCAATAAGTAAGATACTGCTTACTACAAGGCTGTATTTTCGGTAACTAAGTATACCGATGAGAACTAAGAAAAGCACAATACTGAGTAGGGTCATAATAAAACTCCTGTATTTGCAAGACATCAGAGGTCAGACCTGTTATGTGTTATTTAGATCTAATGCAGTCACCAAGTTTTAGCAATATTTTTACATTCTAATTACAATGTAGCTCACAAATTATTCGTAAATGAGAGAAGTTAGCATTTGTAGGTAAAGAGGTGCTTCTTTCGTATCATTGGATCCGTTACACTGAGAAATAGATATTTTTTGATCCCTTTTCTGGAGTAAAAATCCTATGTACCAAGATCTTATTCGTGGCGAATTAACTGAAGCGGCAGATACACTCTCTCGTTTTTTACAAGATGATGCGAATATTGAAGCCATTCAAAAAGCAGCTGTATTATTAGCAGACTCATTTAAAGCAGGCGGCAAAGTTTTATCCTGTGGTAATGGGGGATCACACTGTGATGCCATGCATTTTGCAGAAGAATTAACGGGGCGCTATCGTGAAAATAGACCCGGTTATCCTGCTATCGCAATTTCTGATGTGAGCCATATTTCTTGTGTGAGTAACGACTTTGGTTATGAATATGTTTTTTCACGTTATGTGGAAGCGGTAGGTAAAGAGGGTGACGTATTACTGGGGATCTCAACTTCCGGTAATTCAGGCAATATTATTAAAGCCATTAGTGCCGCTCGTGAAAAAGGTATGAAAGTTATTACTCTAACAGGTAAAGATGGCGGAAAAATGGCAGGGAGTGCAGATATTGAAATTCGTGTCCCTCATTTTGGTTATGCCGACCGTATTCAAGAAATCCATATCAAAGTTATTCATATTCTGATCCAGCTGATTGAAAAAGAAATGGAAAAATAACGATATAGTAATATTGCCTTATATGAATAATTAAAGTGTGAGTAAGTAGGAGCGGGCGATGTGTGAATTGTTGGGCATGAGTGCAAATGTACCCACTGATATCAATTTTAGTTTAAGTGGCCTCATTCCTCGTGGTGGTAAAACTGGCCCTCATAAAGACGGCTGGGGTATCACCTTTTATGAAGGATTAGGATGTCGTACATTTAAAGATCCACAAGCTAGTGCCGTTTCACCCGTCGCTCGTTTTGTACAAGAATACCCCATTAAATCACATGCTGTCATTGCGCATATTCGCCAAGCTAATCGAGGTAATGTCAGTTTAGAAAATACGCATCCTTTTACCCGTGAACTGTGGGGTAAAAATTGGACTTATGCTCATAATGGACAACTTAAAGGTTATCAATCACTGGATACAGGGCGTTTTAGAGCGGTAGGACAGACTGATAGTGAAAAAGCCTTTTGCTGGATATTAAATCAGCTTGAAAAGCGTTACCAGAGAACACCATCTAATTGGCCGGCGGTCTTTCGTTTCATTGCTATTTTAGCTGATCAATTGCGACAAAAAGGTGTGTTTAATATGTTGTTATCCGATGGCCGGTTTGTTATGGCATATTGTTCAACTAATTTACACTGGATAACCCGTAAAGCTCCTTTTGGTAAGGCCAAATTGCTGGATCAAGATATTGAAATTGATTTTCAGCAACACACTAAAGCGGATGATATTGTGTCGGTAATATCGACATTACCCTTAACAGGTAATGAATCTTGGCAAAAAATTCCTGTTGGTGAGTTTGTTTTATTTGATCGTGGGTTGCGAATTTTGTAACCATTTACTATCGATACTTTTAGCTAAATTTAATGTGGAAATAGCCTCACGATTATTCACCAAATAGCGACCGTTTTTTACACTAATCGATGGGATCTTTTTGTATTCTTCCACATATTGGTAAGCAGGTGCTAACTGTTGCCAAAAATCCATATTGGCAGAGTATTGGAATTTTTTCATATTTTCGGCTGTCATTTTAAAAGGGAAAATATGAATATTAATGCTCTGTTGGCCATTTTTCAGCGCAAGTTCGGCATATTGGTAGATTTCATCCATCACAGTATCGGTCATTGCGTAGCAACCCACTGATTTACAAGCACCGTGGATCATCAAGAAATCACCGGTATAACCTTGCTCTTGATCGTATTGATTAGGAAATCCTAGGTTAATTGCTCGATAAAACCGACTATTTGGGTTAAGCTGAGTTTGATTAACTTGATAAAAGCCTTCGGGACTTTTTAAATCACCTTGATATTTCTTCGGACCTAATCCTCCCGAATAGCTACAAATGGGATAAGTACGTATTTTCTCTAATTGTCCATCCTGTTTTTCTATATACAGTTCTAGTAAGTTTTCTTCTTTAAATATTTGAATATAGATGGGCTCTCCTGTACTTTTTTTAACAGGTTTGATAAGAAATTTTGAACTATTTTCAGCGTTAACAAATAATGAGGTTAATATTATTGTTAAAAATATGATTAATTGTTTTGCGTGACTGGTCATGGTTTTATCAAAAAAAAGGCTTAAAATTTGTTGATAAACTAGATTGTAGATTGCAATGAAGCAATCAATTTGTAAATTTAAATCTACTATGGTTTCTTTTCTATTACAAAATATTCTGTATAAAACTTAATCGTTGGTCGAGAAATGTGATATTTTAATTCGGTTTATGCGAATTGTTAACGTTTCAGTCAAAATAATATTCCCATTTGCTTGAGCTAAATCACTCGAATAGTCAGACAGGCTGAAACTGAGATGATAAAATTCAGATCGGCAGAATAAGAGAAAATAGTAACAATTATCGGAGATAAATAACTTAGGGTATCAAACTACCTTAAGGTGTTTTTATTACAGAGTCGCTACATTTTCGGGGTGAATTTGTAGCTTAGGGTTTAACTGATAAACTTGTGCAAATCTTATGATTAAAATTAAAAAAGGACTCGACCTCCCAATTGCAGGAGCGCCTGCCCAAGTGATAGAAGACGGACCCGCGATTCGACACGTAGCTTTGCTAGGTGAAGAATATGTCGGAATGCGTCCTTCTATGATGGTTTCGGAAGGTGAGCATGTTAAAAAAGGGCAGGTTCTTTTTGAAGATAAAAAGAACCCCGGTGTAATATTCACAAGCCCTGCGTGTGGTAAAGTTGTTGCCATTAACCGCGGTGAGCGCCGTGTACTTCAATCCGTTGTTATTGAAGTTGACGGCGATGAAGAAGTCACTTTCGACAGTTATGATAGCTCATCACTTTCAGAATTGACCCGTGAACAGGTAGAAACAAACCTAGTAAATTCAGGTTTATGGACAGCGTTAAGAACACGTCCATACAGTCGTTCCCCTAAATTAGGAACCACGCCGGTGGCAATTTTTGTCACTGCGATGGATACTAATCCATTAGCGGCAGATCCTACTGTGATCATTGAACAAAACGAGCAGGCTTTTAACGATGGTCTGATTGTTTTAAGTAAATTAACAGAGGGTAAGGTACATGTTTGTCATGGTGAAAAAGCACCGGCAAAACTCAATGATGGACAAATTAGCTATAACCAATTTGTTGGCCCTCATCCTGCGGGATTAGTGGGTACTCATATCCATTTCTTAGAGCCAGTCAGCGCGAAAAAAATGGTATGGCATCTTAACTACCAAGATGTTATTGCGATAGGGTATCTCTTTACTACCGGCTCTTTATATACCGAGCGTGTTGTTGCATTAGCGGGACCTCAAGTTAAAGCCCCTCGATTATTACGTACCTGTTTAGGTGCTGATCTTTATGAATTAACGAAAGATCAATTAGTCGATGGTGATAATCGTATTATTTCTGGCTCTATTTTATGGGGTTGGAAATCGGACGAAGCGCATCACTATTTAGGCCGTTTTCATAACCAAGTCTCTGTATTACGCGAAGGTCGTGAAAAAGAGTTATTTGGTTGGGGTTATCCAGGTACTAATAAATTCTCCATTACACGTACCACAATTGGTCACTTCTTAAAGAACAAACGTTTTGCATTTACAACCACAATGAATGGTGGTGAACGTTCAATGGTGCCAATTGGTAACTATGAGCGTGTTATGCCATTAGACATTATGGCAACACATTTGTTACGTGATTTGATTGTCGGTGATACTGACAGTGCTCAAGCATTAGGTTGTTTGGAATTGGACGAAGAAGATTTGGGACTATGCACTTATGTTTGTCCAAGCAAATATGAGTATGGCCCAGCACTGCGCCAAGTATTGACCAAAATTGAGCAGGAAGGGTAACTCATGGGGTTGAAAAATTTATTTGAAAAAGTAGAGCACCATTTTGAGCCCGGTGGTAAATACGCCAAGTGGTATGTACTCTATGAAGCGGTCACAACGGTTTTTTATACGCCGGGTACGGTGACACGTAATGGTTCGCATGTACGCGATACCATCGATCTAAAACGTATGATGATCCTTGTTTGGTTATCTGTTTTCCCAGCCATGTTCTGGGGAATGTATAACGTTGGTCAACAAGCGATCCCTGCTCTTAATCAGTTGTATAGTGGTGCTGAGTTACAGCAAGTGATTGCTTCTGATTGGCACTATGCACTTGCACAGTATTTAGGTGCATCATTGACACCAGATGCTGGGTGGGGAAGTAAAATGCTCCTTGGGGCAACTTACTTTTTACCTATCTATCTTGTTGTATTTGCGGTAGGTGGTTTCTGGGAAGTGTTATTTTCCCTTATTCGCGGACATGAAATTAACGAAGGTTTCTTTGTTACTTCTATTCTGTTTGCGTTAATTGTGCCACCCACATTACCATTATGGCAGGCTGCTTTAGGTATCACCTTTGGTGTCGTAATTGCAAAAGAGATTTTTGGTGGAACAGGACGTAACTTCTTAAACCCCGCATTAGCAGGGCGTGCTTTCCTCTTTTTTGCTTATCCGGCACAAATTTCAGGTGATCTTGTTTGGACTGCCGCTGATGGTTTCTCTGGTGCAACCCCTCTCTCTCAATGGTCTGTTTCTGGTCAAAGTGCATTGTTAAATAATGTCACTCAGCAGCCTATTTCTTGGATGGATGCATTCCTTGGAAATATCCCTGGTTCTATTGGTGAAGTCTCAACACTGATGATCCTAATTGGCGGCGCAATCATTTTATTTGCTCGTATCGCATCATGGCGCATTGTTGCCGGTGTGATGGTGGGTATGATTGCAATGTCATATCTGTTTAACTTGATTGGTTCTGACTCTAATCCATTATTCTCAATGCCTTGGCACTGGCACCTCGTATTAGGTGGCTTTGCATTTGGTATGATGTTTATGGCAACCGATCCGGTATCAGCTTCATTCACTGATAAAGGCAAATGGGCTTACGGTATTTTAATTGGCGTAATGGCTGTGCTAATCCGTGTCGTCAATCCGGCTTACCCAGAAGGAATGATGCTAGCAATCTTATTCGCCAACTTATTTGCACCGCTGTTTGACTATGTGGTTGTTCAGGCGAATATTAAGCGGAGAAAAGCTCGTGGCTAAAGAAAAAAACAAAGATAGCGTCGGAAGAACGTTCCTCGTTGTATTTATTCTATGTCTTGTTTGTTCCGTGGTAGTGGCTGGCTCTGCTGTTGGACTTAAATCTAAGCAAGAAGAGCAAAAGCTACTGGATAAACAACGTAATATTCTAGATGTTGCTGGTTTATTGGTGCCTAAGATGAGCGCCAGTGAAGTACTCAAAGTTTACGATACACGTATTAAAGCTAAGATTGTAAACTTCAAAACTGGCGAATTGACAGACAGTAAAGGCGACTTTGATTTAAATAGCGAACTACGTAGCGATGAAACTTCTATCGCACTATCACCTGAAGAAGATATTGCAAAAATTCGTCGTCGCGCCAATACCGCAGAAGTTTACTTTGTTCTTGATGATCAAGGTAAAACCCAAGAAGTGGTACTGCCCGTCTATGGTTCAGGCCTATGGTCGGTCATGTATGCCTTTGTTGCGGTAGATATTGATGGTGTAACAGCGAAGGGGATTACCTATTATTCTCATGGTGAAACGCCGGGGCTAGGTGGAGAAGTTGATAATCCGCAATGGAAGGCTCAGTGGAAAGGTAAACGCTTACTGAATGAAGAAGGTGTGCCTGCTATTAAAATCGTACGTGGCGGGGCATCAGATAGTCCTTATGGTATTGATGGCCTTTCAGGTGCAACCTTAACCTCTAACGGCGTTCAACATATGTTCGATTTTTGGTTAGGTGATAAAGGTTTCGGCCCATTCCTGAAAAAAGTTCGTGAAGGAGAGATCAATGGCTGATACAAAAGAGATCAAACGCGTTTTACTCGGGCCGTTGTTAGATAATAACCCGATTGCCTTACAGGTATTAGGGGTCTGTTCTGCATTAGCAGTAACAACCAAGCTTGAGACGGCATTAGTAATGACCATTGCGGTAACATTAGTGACGGCATTCTCAAACTTCTTTATTTCACTGATCCGCAACTATATCCCCAGCAGTGTACGTATTATTGTGCAAATGGCGATCATTGCTTCATTAGTAATTGTGGTAGACCAAGTTTTACAAGCGTACGCTTATGAAATATCTAAACAGCTTTCTGTTTTCGTTGGTCTTATCATTACTAACTGTATCGTGATGGGACGCGCTGAAGCCTATGCGATGAAGTCACCACCTATCGAAAGCTTTATGGATGGTATCGGTAATGGCCTAGGATATGGGGTTATCTTGATCCTTGTTGGATTTTTACGTGAGCTATTTGGTTCAGGTAAATTATTTGGCATTACGGTGATGGAATCTATCCAAAACGGCGGTTGGTATCAACCTAATGGCTTATTCCTATTAGCGCCAAGTGCTTTCTTTATTATTGGCTTGCTAATTTGGGGATTACGTACATTAAAACCTGCACAGGTTGAAGAGGACTAATTGCCATGGAACATTATATAAGCTTATTTGTTCGTGCTGTTTTTATTGAAAATATGGCACTGGCGTTCTTCTTAGGGATGTGTACTTTCCTTGCGGTATCTAAAAATGTAAAAACAGCATTTGGATTAGGTATTGCGGTAACCGTTGTTCTGGGGCTTTCTGTACCTTTGAATAACTTGGTTTACAACTATGTACTACGCGCAAATGCATTAATGGAAGGTGTTGATTTAAGTTTCTTAAACTTTATCACTTTCATTGGTGTGATTGCGGCTCTGGTACAGATCCTCGAGATGATTTTAGATCGCTACTTCCCTTCGCTATATAACGCATTGGGGATCTTCTTGCCACTGATCACTGTTAACTGCGCTATTTTTGGTGGTGTGTCCTTTATGGCACAACGTGACTATAACTTTAGTGAATCTATTGTATATGGTTTCGGCTCTGGAATTGGCTGGATGTTAGCTATCGTATTACTGGCTTCTATTCGCGAAAAAATGAAATACGCGGATGTACCGTCAGGTATGAAGGGATTAGGAGTTACTTTTGTCACCACAGGGTTGATGGCATTAGGTTTCATGTCCTTCTCTGGTGTTCAGCTATAAAGGGTGAGAAGAACTCATGGATATAATTATTCTAGGTGTTGCGATGTTTACCCTGATTGTATTGGTGCTAACTGCATTGATTTTGTTTGCAAAATCAAAGTTAGTCAATACAGGGGATATTGAAGTTGAGGTGAATGGAGATCCTGAAAAAAGTTTCCATGCGCCAGCCGGTGATAAATTACTCAACGTATTATCAAACGAAGGTATTTTTATCTCATCTGCATGTGGTGGTGGTGGCTCTTGTGGTCAATGCCGCGTAAAAGTGCTTGAAGGTGGTGGAGATATTCTTCCTACTGAGCTTTCTCATATTAATAAGCGTGAAGCTAAAGAAGGTTGCCGTTTAGCTTGTCAGGTTAACGTTAAAAATAATCTGAAATTAGAGCTACCCGAAGAGATCTTCGGGATTAAAAAATGGGAATGTGAAGTTATCTCAAATGATAACAAAGCCACGTTTATTAAAGAGTTGGTATTAAAAATTCCTGAAGGTGAAGTGGTACCTTTCCGTGCTGGGGGCTTTATTCAGATTGAATGTCCTCCTCACACAGTGCGCTATGAAGATTTTGATGTTCCTGAAGAGTATCGTGAAGATTGGGATAAATTTAATTTATTCCGCTATGTTTCTGAAGTTAAAGAGACCACAGTGCGTGCATACTCCATGGCGAACTACCCTGAAGAGCATGGCATTATCATGTTAAACGTGCGTATTGCGACACCGCCACCACGTAATCCTGATGTGCCACCGGGAATTATGTCATCTTATATCTGGTCATTAAAACCGGGTGATAAAGTGACAATTTCAGGGCCGTTTGGTGAATTCTTCGCGAAAGAAACTGATGCGGAAATGATCTTCATTGGTGGTGGTGCTGGTATGGCACCGATGCGTTCACATATTTTTGATCAGCTAAAACGCTTACATTCTAAACGTAAAATTAGCTTCTGGTATGGTGCTCGTTCTGTGCGTGAAATGTTCTATACAGAAGATTTTGATATGCTGGCTAAAGAGAATGAAAACTTTACTTGGCATGTTGCGCTGTCAGATGCATTACCGGAAGATAATTGGACGGGTTACACCGGCTTTATTCACAATGTGCTCTATGAAAACTACCTCAAAGATCATCCAGCACCAGAAGATTGTGAATTCTATATGTGTGGACCACCAGTGATGAATGCTGCGGTGATCAAAATGCTTAAAGATTTAGGCGTAGAAGATGAAAATATTATGCTGGATGACTTTGGTGGTTGATTTTTCTCATAAAGTAGATAAAGCATAACAGTATGAAATGACAAGCGCCCACTAATGTGGGCGCTCATGATCAGAAGAGAGATATATGTTAAAAAGAAAGATGATGCATGGGATCTTGATGCTATGTGCACTGGTTTTCTTATCAGCCTGTGGTGAAAAACAGCAGGTGTTAGAAGGCGAAACGATGGGAACTTACTATTCAATTAAATATGTTCCTAGTAGTGATTCACCTTCACAAAGCGTCTTACAAACAGAAATCGATCGTATTCTTGAAGAAGTGAACGATCAAATGTCAACGTATCGTCCTCAATCTGAATTAAGTCGTTTCAATCAAAGTCGTGAAATTAATACGCCATTCCCAGTTTCACCCGCTACTGCTAAAGTCGTTAGTGAAGCGATTCGTATTAATAAAATTACGGATGGGGCTTTAGATGTTACTGTTGGGCCTTTAGTCAATTTATGGGGATTTGGCCCTGAAGGACGTTTTACTCATCAACCTTCAGCCGATGAACTAGCTAAACGTAAAAAATGGACGGGAATTGATTACCTTGCAGTGGAAGGTAATACATTAATTAAAAAAATACCTGAGCTTTATGTTGATCTCTCTTCTATTGCTAAAGGTTACGGTGTTGATGCTGTTGCCGAATATTTGATTTCTCAAAATATTACCAATTATATGGTTGATATTGGTGGTGAGGTGAGAACACAAGGTGTTAATGGTAATGATAAACCTTGGCGCATTGCGATTGAAAAACCTGCTAATGATGGCACCACACAGAGCGTACAATTAATTATTGAACCGGGTGATAATTCGATTGCGACATCGGGGGATTATCGTAACTATTTTGAAGAAGATGGCGTCCGTTTTTCTCATACGATTGATCCTACAACAGGTCGCCCAATCAAACATAACCTTGCCTCTATTACCGTAATTGTACCTACTTGTATGAGTGCTGATGGTTTATCAACAGGGTTAAATGTTCTGGGGCCTGAAAAGGGCTTAGAGGTAGCAAATAAATTAAATATTCCTGTTTTTATGATAGTTAAAACTGAAAATGGGTTTGAAGAGCGTTATAGTAAGGCATTCGCCCCATTCTTGAAAAAGTAGAATTTAAGGAGAGAAGGTTATGTTAAAAATATTTCTTTTTGCCTTCATCTTGTTCTTACTGGCATTCTTTGGAATGGCTTTAGGATATATTGTTAAACGTAAAAGTATTCAGGGCAGTTGTGGTGGTTTAGGCTCTATTGGTATTGAGAAAGAGTGTGATTGTCCTGAACCTTGTGATGCTCGTAAAAAAAGAATGGCGAAAGAAGCTGCTCGCCAAGAGCTATTGCAAAAAAACCGCATCTTATAGTTTGGTTATCGATGCATTTTTTTGCTAACGATAGATTTATCAAGTAATAGCTAAAATAAAAGAGTGACGTATATTTTATACGCCACTCTTTTTTGTTTAGAAAAATCGCTTTCAGATAAGGATATTAAGCTTTTTAATACTGTGATTAAGTCGCTGCTACTTCCAAGGATAAGGGTTACTGCCTTCCCACTCTAATACTTCTTTTTTTGCCTCATCATAAGAATAGCCATAATGCTCTTGGAGTTTCCCTATCAGTTGCTCTCTGGTTCCTTCAATAATATCCAGTTCATCATGGGTGAGTTTTCCCCATTTTTCTTTCACTTTTCCTTTAAATAAATTCCAGTCACCAGAAGCTTTATTATTTAACATCTTATTCCACCTAACTTATTTCTGTTTATTGACACTATTAAGTGTAGAAGAGAAATGTATTAAGGTAAAAAAGCGCCAATGTCGCAACGATGTTTACTCTTTTCTGAATGCTTTTATTTTAGCTGGAGAATCAACCATAACTGCATCAGCACCTAATTCTACTGCTTGCAAATAATCTTTCTCAGTATTGATACCGAATAAAACGATATGCGCATTACCCCCCGCACGAAAACAAGACATCGCATCTTTGTCCCAACTTAATACAGCCGCTGAACGAGCTTCACCTAAGGTATATTTTTCAACCACCTCAACTTTTCTGTGCAGTTCAAGGCCATACCAACGTGTGATATCAAGATTTTCTGGCAGTAAACAGATATGCCCCATAGTAATATTGGCTAAGATATCGCGGGTAACATCACGACTTTCAAAGCGTTGTACGTTATCAGGTAACGCATCTAAAAAAGCACTATTGGTAGAATAAACACGCGTTCTCTCTAACGCATTATGTTTGCTTAATACCGAAGCTAATGCTTTGCCTTGTATAACGGGATCGGCATCAGGTGATTTTAAGTCAATATAGAATTGTGTTTTAGGAAATTGAGTCAGAATATACTCCAATGTCGGGATAGTAACTCCTTTATTGCGATATGGAAATTGTTGTGCTTCCCCATATTTATATCCTGCATCCCATTGCGCCAATTCTTTGGCAGTAAAGGTTGAAATTGCCCCTTGCCCATTAGTGAGGCTTTTTAGATCACTTGGACGATAAAGAACAGGGACATTATCTTTAGACAGTTGAACAGTTATCCAAATTGCATCAGCTTGATTGCTTAGTGCTGTTTTGATAGCAATTTCGGTATTTTCAGGTGCATCCGCTGTGCCACCTCTGTGTGCAATAATTTTAGGAGAAGCCATAACAAATACTGAGTAAAAGAGGAATGAAATTGCAATAAATATTTTGATCATATAACTCTATTTCCTTGTTTTATATTTTATTTTCAAATAATTACGATAAAAATAAAAAGAGCAGAATAAGTTAAAAGTAATCTATCATTACTGTGTGACATTTCTATAAACAAACGTACTTAATTAAAATAATAATCACTAATATCACTTAAAATAGGTATAGATCAGGGAATAAAAATTGTAGTTAATGGTTATTTACTGTATATTTAAACAGTAAATAGCGTGAGGTGATTGTATGCGGAAAATTATTCATGTCGATATGGATTGTTTCTATGCTGCGATTGAAATGAGAGATAACCCTACATTAAAAGAGATCCCTATCGCAGTCGGTGGTAATGCTTCTCGTCGAGGTGTTATCTGTACTGCTAATTATCCTGCTCGCCGTTTTGGTGTCCGTAGTGCCATGTCAACGGCTACGGCATTAAAATTATGCCCTCATTTAAAAGTATTGCCCGGTCGCATGGCATTATATAAAGAGACTTCAGCTAAAATTCGTCAAATATTTGCCCGTTATACAGATTTAATAGAGCCGCTTTCATTAGATGAAGCTTATCTTGATGTCTCTGATAGTAAACACTGTCACGGCTCTGCCACATTGATAGCGCAACAGATCCGCCAGCAAATTTTTGCTGAACTTAACCTCACGGCTTCCGCCGGTATTGCACCGATTAAGTTTCTCGCCAAAATAGCATCTGATTTAAATAAACCGAATGGACAATATGTGATCACCCCTGAACAGATGGATGACTTTATTTTAAAATTACCATTAAATAAAATTCCGGGAGTAGGAAAAGTCACCTTTGCTCGATTACAAGAGATGGGATTAGAAACCTGTGCTGATGTTCGTGGTACGGATGTTATTTCCTTAGTGAGAAATCTAGGTAAATTTGGGCAAAGCTTATGGGAGCGTAGCCATGGTATTGATGAGCGATTAATCAATCCTGAACGTTTAAGAAAATCTGTTGGTGTTGAGCGCACACTGGCTGAAGATATTGATTCATGGGATGAGTGTTTAGCATTGCTTGATGGATTATATGATGAATTAGAAAAACGATTAAGCCGAGTGAAACCTGATCTTAGAATTGCGAGACAAGGGGTTAAATTAAAATTTGATGATTTTCAGTTAACCACCCAAGAGCATTCTCATCCTATTTTAGAAAAAACGGATTTAATTGATATTGCTTATCAGGCATGGCATGAACGTCGAAATGGCAGGGGAGTAAGATTAGTCGGTTTTCATGTCACGTTGCAAGATCCACAAATGGAACGACAACTTCTTTTAGCATTATAAGTATTAAAAAACCATAGCGAGCATCAAGGCGCACTATGGTTAATGTATTTAAATATACTTTTTAATTAATAGATGATCACCAGCGGTAATTTATCGTTGCTGTCATGGTTCTGCCAATGCCATAAAAACAGGCAGTTTCACCCGCACAAGAGGCAACATAGTGTTTGTTGGCAATATTATTCATATTTAGTTGAACTTCAGCCCCTTTTAAAGAGGAGGATAATTCGCCTAAAGAATAACCTACCATGGCATCATACAAAGTGACTGCAGGTACACTAATCGTATTTTTAGTATCGCCTTGAGATACACCGATATATCTCACACCAAAGCCCGCTTTAGCACCATTAAATAGCCCTGATGTTTCATCATACTGCCCCCAAAATGATGCCATATGTTTAGGAACCCGTGGTAATTCTTTTCCTTGTGTACCTGCGGTGATGGTTTTTCTCACTTCAGTATCGGTATAAGCATAGCTACTAATAAATGATATATTTTCAGTTAATTGGCTATTAATTTGCGCTTCAATACCACGGCTTCTAATTTCACCTACTGGCTCAAAATAGGCTTTTTCGGCGTTATAGTTAGTCACATTACGTTGTTGTAATTGGTAAATGGAGAGTGTTGCTAATGTCTGTTCATTTGGGGTGAGGTATTTTATTCCTGCTTCTAATTGACGTCCTTCACTTGGCTCAAATGGTGCACTACCCGGAGCTCTTCGTGTCTGTAAATTAGGTTCAAAAGAGGTGCTATAACTAATATAAGGTGAAATACCATTATCAAAGGCATAGAGTAGACCCACTCGACCGGTTAGCTTCTGGTCGTCTTGTTGGTCTTTGCTGTTTTTGATGTGATCATAGGTACGAACTTGCGCCCAATCTTGGCGTAATCCCCCTAATAAGATCCAGTTTTTCCATTGGATCTGATCTTGCAAATAGATCCCTAACTGGTCGTGTTTTTGTAATTGATTTGTCACCGCTTTTTGTAAACTGATATCAATAGGATAATGATAATTAGGATTTCGCCAATCCAGATCATATTCTGGGCCCATCGCTTGCAATAAATTGTCTTTATTTTTACTCCATTGATAATCAATACCTATAATTACTGTATGCGCTAATTTTTCAGTATCAAAATCAGCTTGTAGTCGAGTATCAATACCAAATGTATCTGTTTCTCGTTTTTCCTGTTGAGCTCGGCGTTCCAGAATATAAGGGTTATCTTTTCTTAATGAACCAAAAACAAGATATTTATATTTTTGTTTGATATGGCTATAACGGGCATTTTGGATCAATTTTAATCTATCATTAAATTCATGTTCAAATTCATAACCAACGCCATATTGTTGACGCCATGATTGGTGATAATCAGCATTATTTACATTGAAATCAAATGGAATGGTGCCTTCGGGTGTTTTTTTGACCGTACCATAAGCTGGCAAAAAATTACGGTATCCCGCTTCGGGCTCTTGTTGAATAAAACTTAATAACGTTAAACGTGTCTGCTCATTTGGCAAAAAAGTGATGGCAGGGGCAAGGGCAAATCGTTCTTCTTTATAGTCTTTAATTTGAGTATGTTGTGTTTTTGCTAATCCATTAAGGCGATAGAGAATACGATTATCATCACTTAATGAGCCTGCAAAATCAAAAGCTGTCTCTGCTAATTTATCATTTCCTACACGTGCTTGAATATGATTAATGGTTGTTGAAGTGGGTCTTTTGCTGGTCATTGCCACAAGACCACCTGGATTTAATTGACCATATAGAACAGAAGACGGGCCACGGATCAGCTCAACTCTCTCTAATAGCCAAGGGTCAATAGCTCCTGTAGAAGATGAGGCTCCCATACCATAACTAAGTCCATCAAGAAAACGGGGGGCATAGCTATATCCACGAATAAAGATTTCATCATTTCGGTTTGAACTGCCGCGATATTCAGTGAAAACGCCAGGTGTATACCGCAATGCTTGAGAGACAGAACTGACATCTTGCGCATCCATCTGGTCACGTGTAATGACACTGATTGATTGTGGTGTCTTATCTATATCACTAAGTATTTTATTTGTTGATAGTGTTTTTGTTGCCACTAAACCTGAAATTGGTCCTTGCGGATCTTGTGAGGGGGATGCGGTAACAATGATTTTATCAGGTGAATTTTGTGTCATTGCGGCATGAATTTGTAACGATAACAGACTGAAGGGGAGAGTAAGTAATAGGTTGGTAGCAATAATTTTTTTAGACACTGTTGATCCCTTTAAATTTTTAATTTTTCTTTACCTAAAATGCGGTAATGGTGAAAATACCATTATGTAAATATTAA
>NZ_CAWQOK010000063.1:0-14015 GCF_963896075.1 Proteus sp. G4415 | reverse complement strand
GCTACTTTGCCAGTGTTTGTGCTGATTTTGATGTTGAACTGGTTGAAATGGATGGGGAACGGGATCACGTTCATTTACTGATTAATTACCCGCCAAAACTGGCGATATCTAATCTGGTTAACAGCCTTAAAGGGGTATCGAGTCGATTACTTCGACGTGATCGTCCTGATATTGCCCAACGTGATTACTACAAGGGGGTTCTTTGGTCGCCGAGTTATTTCGCGGGGAGTTGTGGTGGCGCACCAATATCCATTATCCGCCAGTACATTGAGCAACAGGAAACACCGAGTTAGTTAAAAAACCGCGCCTTATATCCCCGACCTGAAGGACGGGGTTTTACGGTGCTTTGGATAAAACGTAAAGAGAGATAATAAAAAAGCAGAGGGTGAGCTCTGCTTTTTTGCGTTCAGCTAAATAATGATTACTTAGTGATGCGTTTATATTTCATGCGACGAGGTTGGATAGCTTCGTTACCTAATGTCCGTTTTTTATACTCTTCATATTCAGTAAAGTTACCTTCAAAGAATTCGACTTTACCTTCATCTTGATAATCGATGATATGAGTGGCGATACGGTCTAGGAACCAACGGTCATGGGAAATGACCATAGCACAACCTGGGAATTCTAATAGCGCATTTTCTAAGGCGCGTAGCGTTTCAACATCCAGATCATTGGTCGGTTCATCGAGCAGCAACATATTACCGCCGACTTGGAGAAGTTTCGCAAGGTGTAAACGTCCACGCTCACCTCCGGACAGTTCGCCAACGCGTTTACCTTGGTCAACGCCTTTAAAGTTAAAGCGGCCCACATAAGCGCGACTTGGGATTTCAAAGTTACCAATGCGCATAATATCTTGACCACCAGAAACTTCTTCCCAAACCGTTTTGCTGTCATCCATACTATCGCGGAACTGATCAACAGAGGCCAGTTTCACGGTCTCCCCTAAAGTCACGGTTCCTGAATCGGGTTGTTCTTGACCTGAGATCATACGGAACAGCGTTGATTTACCGGCACCATTTGGACCGATAATACCGACGATAGCGCCTTTAGGAATGGAGAAACTTAAATCATCAATCAGAACGCGATCACCATAAGATTTAGTGAGGTGGCTCACTTCTAGCACTTTATCCCCTAAACGAGGTCCAGGTGGAATAAATAGTTCACTGGTTTCATTACGTTTTTGGTAATCAACGCTATTGAGTTCTTCAAAGCGAGCAAGACGAGCTTTACCTTTAGCCTGACGACCTTTAGGATTTTGGCGGATCCACTCAAGTTCTTTTTGAATTGATTTATGGCGAGCGGCTTCAGTGGCTGCTTCTTGTTCAAGACGCGCATCTTTTTGCTCTAACCAAGAGGAGTAGTTACCTTCCCACGGAATACCTTCTCCACGGTCAAGTTCTAAGATCCATCCTGCGACATTATCAAGGAAGTAACGGTCGTGGGTAATCGCCACAACAGTGCCTTCATAATCATGTAAGAAGCGTTCTAACCAAGCAACAGACTCAGCATCCAAGTGGTTAGTCGGTTCATCTAACAACAGCATATCTGGCTTTTCTAACAGTAAACGACAGATAGCCACACGGCGACGTTCACCACCAGAAAGATGTTCAATTTTGGCATCCCAATCTGGTAAACGTAGTGCTTCTGCTGCACGCTCTAATTGGTTATCAAGATTATGACCATCGTGAGATTGAATAATCGCTTCTAGCTGACCTTGCTCTTTTGCCAGTTGGTCAAAATCAGCATCAGGATCAGCATAAGCTGCATACACTTCATCAAGACGATTGAGTGCATTTTTGACTTCGCTTACCGCTTCTTCAACGGCTTCACGAACCGTTTGTTGTGGGTTTAATTTTGGCTCTTGTGGCAAGTAGCCAATTTTTAGACCCGGTTGTGGACGTGCTTCACCTTCGATATCGGTATCGATACCGGCCATGATACGCAGTAAGGTTGATTTACCGGCACCATTTAGACCAAGCACACCAATTTTCGCGCCCGGAAAGAAGCTGAGTGAGATGTTTTTAAGGATATGTCGCTTAGGGGGAACAACTTTCCCGACACGCAACATACTATAAACGTATTGAGCCACTATAATTACCCTTTGATTATAAAAGAGATTTTATCTGAAGTGTCAGTTTTTGCGTTAAACACAAAAGAATGTAAATAAGCAATGAATATATGACACCTAAATGAACAATAGTAAAGTCAATGTCAGTATTTTGCCAAAGACCCGAAAACGATGAAAGTCGCCAGTATACCCGATTTATAAAAGAAAACCTTAGGTAAAAGAGAGGTTTTTATCATCCTTGAGTGCTTGTTAGAAAAGTGAGGAAAATTTCATTTAAAGAGGGAACTAACATTGTTAATGATTATCATATTAGCTAATGTATTTATTCTTTGGATGTTTAAATTTGAGGTGGGAGAGGTAACGTGGTTAAGCAAAAGTGGTCCTTCGTCTTGGCAATTAGTACATTGTGTTTCTCTGCGTGGGCACAAGCAGATTCATTAAGTGAACAACGAACACGTTACCAAGAAATTAAAGCAGCTTGGGATGCTAAAGATACAGCACAAGTTGAAAAATTATTACCGACATTACAAGATTATCCTCTTTATCCCTATCTTGAATATCGCCAAATTACCGACAATCTTGATGTGGTCGCTCCGGCTGTGGTGACTGAATTTGTCGAAAAATATCCAACTTTGCCACCCGCGAAAGCACTACCTTCTTTGTTTGTTAATGAGTTAGCAAAACGTCAAGAGTGGCAAAACTTACTGACTTTTAGTCCTAATCCTCCTAAGCCTAAAGCAGCAAGGTGTAACTACTATTATGCTAAATGGGCGACAGGGGATAAACAAACGGCGTGGGTTGGTGCAAAAGAAGCGTGGTTAAACGGTACTTCTATGCCTTCAAGCTGTGATCCGCTATTTGATGAGTGGCAAAAAGCAGGAAATTTAAGCATTGAATTAGTGTTAGAGCGGATTAATTTAGCAATAAAAAGTGGTAATACTGGGTTAGCAACTTATTTAGCTAAGCGATTGCCGATGGATTATCAAACGATTAACGATGCCATTGTTGAACTACAAGATCACCCTAATCTGGTTGCTCGTTATGCCACACAACTTTCACCAACAGATTTTACGCGTAATATTGTACAAGCCGCATTTTCACGTTGGGCGCGAAAAGATGCCGATAGTGCAAGAGCACAGCTTGATAGTATTGCCAGAGCTCAAAAAATGACGACAGCTGAACGCCAATTAATGCGTGATACGGTCGCTTGGCAATATATGCCATATGCCACACCAGAGCAGGCTAAATGGCGTGATAGTGTGATACAAGATACCGCTTCAGATACCCTGCGTGAGCGTCGTGTGCGTTTAGCGTTAAGCCAAAATCAGCCCGCAGAATTAGCTTTATGGTTAGAAAGATTATCACCTGAAAGTAAAAATAAAGAGGAGTGGCGTTATTGGCGAGCGATGGTGTTGCAATCGCAAGGTAAAAACAGTGAAGCACAAGCGCTTTTACAAGAACTAACACAACATCGCGGTTTTTATCCTATGGTGGCGGCTGAAAAGCTAGGTAAACCTTATGTTATGGTAATAGACAAAGCGCCAAGTGTTTCACCCACAATTCCACAGCAACCTGAAGTGCAACGAGTACGCGAATTAATGTATTGGCAAATGGATAATTTAGCGCGTACTGAGTGGGCAAATTATGTTGCCACCCAGCCTGCTACCACACAATCTCAACTAGCGCGTTATGCTTTTGAGCAACAATGGGCTGACTTAGCAGTACAAGCAACGATTACTGGTAAAATGTGGAACCATTTAGAAGAGCGTTTCCCACTTGCATGGCAAAATGAATTTGAACGATATACGAAAGATAAAGCGATAGATCGCAATTATGCGATGGCGATCGCTCGCCAAGAAAGTGCATGGAACCCACAAGCTCGCTCTTCAGCTGGGGCAACGGGTCTTATGCAAGTGATGCCGAAAACCGCAGAGTTCACGGTAAAACAAGCAGGTATTACCGGGTATGCAAGTAGTGCGCAACTGACAGATCCGGTTAAAAATATTGAAATTGGTACCGCTTATCTTGATTCTGTTTATCAGCGTTTTAATCAAAACCGTATTTTATCTAGTGCTGCCTATAACGCAGGTCCTGCACGGGTTGACCGTTGGTTATCTGATGCTAATAACCAACTAGATGCTATTGCTTTTATTGAGAGCATTCCTTTCGCAGAAACGCGTGGTTATGTCAAAAATGTACTCTCATTTGCGGTGTTTTATAGCTATTTTGCCGGAGAGCAACAACCGGTATTAACTCAAACTGAGTGGAATAGTCGTTATTAATGAGATAATTAAGCGATTTATTAATGGAACCTCTTTGTCACAGGATAAAATATGCTATAGTTTGTACTAGTTTATGAGTGTGGCTAGAAGAGGTTCCCACTATGCTAGATCCTGCATTATCACCAGAAGAGAATGAACACTGGGTACGTTTTGTTGAGTTATTACGCCAAGCGTTTGAACAGGGAGTTGAATTTCCTGTTTTACAACTTTTAATGACGCCAGATGAGCGCAGTGCATTAGCAACAAGAGTGCGTATTGTTCAAGAATTAATGCGTGGGGAATTAAGTCAGCGAGAGCTAAAAGAGCTATTAGGAGTTGGCATCGCCACTATTACCAGAGGCTCTAATAGTTTAAAAACAGCACCCCATGATGTGAAATTATGGCTTGAAAAAGAGCTTATGATAAAAAAATAATTGCCTATTCGTTAGAAATAAAAATGCCATTTAATCAGTTGGTTAAATGGCATTTTTCTAAAATAGCGACAAGAGGACTATTTAATCACTCATTCATCATCTTTTTTGTTAAGTTGTTTATAAATATCATGAGTGACGGGGACTAAAGCTAATACAATCGCTTGTTGGTAAACAGAAGTGCGGCTTAATAAACCATCAGTAAAATAACCAATAGCGCCACCTTTTTGCTTAATATTATCAATCTTGGTTAAAAATGCCATTTCATCGCCAAGTTCACGACCTTCACGAACACCTTTTAAGATCTGTTCCGGTAGCATTAAACTGGCTGAGCGAGATTCACCGCGAATTTGCTCGTGTTCGATAACAATCCAAGCAAAAGTCATATCGTCTTCAATACCCGCTTCAACACCTACCCAAAAGTCAGCTTCTGGACGTACTTGTCTTGCGGCCATCACACGTTGGCGTGCGCCAGTTCTCGTTTCTGTATTTCCAATAGGTTGCTGTGGAACGCGGCTATCGACATTAATATCTTCAATATCAAAGGTATCTTTACCGAACACTTGCTCAAAGGCGAGTTTGATCGCGTTGATTTTTGCTGGATTCGTAGTGGCTGCAATGACATGATACATAATGAGTTAATCATCCTTTGAAAAATTAGAGCAGTATAACGGAAAAAATGTATGTTACAGGTCTATCTTGTTCGCCACGGTGAAACTGAGTGGAACGTGGCGAGACGTATACAAGGGCAATCTGATAGCCCACTAACAGCAATGGGTGTGCGACAGGCACAACAAGTTGCTGAAAGAGTAAAATCAGCAGGTATTACCCACATAATTTCTAGTGATCTTGGCCGGACTTGTCAGACGGCAGAGATTATTGCACAAGCTTGTCGCTGTGACGTAATCACGGATCCCCGTTTGCGTGAACTTGATATGGGCGTTCTTGAACAGCGAGAGATCGCCACATTAAATACACAAGAAGAAGCTTGGCGCAAGAGTTTAATTGATGGTACACCTGATGGACGAATTCCCCAAGGAGAATCCATGGTGGAATTAGCTAATCGTATGCAGGCTGCTTTAAACAGTTGCTTGGCGTTACCAGAGCATAGCCGTCCTTTACTGGTGAGTCACGGTATTGCATTAGGTTGCCTGCTAAGTACTGTGTTAGGCCTACCTGCTTACGCTGAACGACGTTTAAGACTACGTAACTGTTCAATTTCACGAGTGGACTATCAAAACAGTCCTTGGCTCGCTAATGGATGGGTAATCGAAACAGCAGGGGATGTGAGTCATCTTACTGATATCGCTCTTGATGAAGTACAGCGTTAATGACAATAACAGACTCTCTTTGCTGTAAAAGAGAGTCTTATTGTTAGGCCAATTCGCGTTTAATGGGAATATAATACTCAAAACGCTTAATATGATCTTGTGGCTCGGCGGTCATCACATTGTCATAGTGCACTTCTTTAAGATAATACTTTTCAATATCATGTCCTTTACGGCGAGTAAGCCCCATGGTTGGCAAGCAAACACCATAGATTAAGAATAAAAACTCCTGCATGGCGCCTCGTTTTGCCTCTCCCTCGAAGTCAAAGCGAATATAATCGCCAGCCTCCAATATGACTTCATCAGCAGTATCATCTTCTACAAAACTCGCATAAGCAGGCTCAACGGCGGTGGTGTAGATAACGCGCTGTTCATCTTCATGCTCATCACTGTGTTGCGTATGGTGCAAACCATAAACCTCATGGGGGATAGTGTTTACCTTAGTAATATAATTTTGCCAAAATGTCTGACGCATATCGGAACAAGCATTGGCCCATTGTTCTAGTGTATGGCTACAAGTTTGTTCAATACCAATCAATTTTATCTCCGGTAATTGCACATATGCCCATTTAGGCAAAGGCTGAGGATCTAATTTTATTGGAGGACAAATACCTACAGCACACCACTCATCAGAACGGCGATATAGGGCTGGAGTTCTATCAAACTGCTTTTTAAAGGCGCGAGTAAATGTTTGTTGAGAATCAAAACGATATTGTAAAGCGATATCTAAGATAGGACGACTTGTTAAACGCAATGCCACAGCCGCGCGAGATAGACGCCTCGAACGAATATAAGAACCAATCGCCTGCCCTGTGACTTCTTTAAACATGCGTTGTAGGTGCCACTTAGAGTAACCCGCTTTAGTTGCGACATTATCGAGGGATAGTGGCTGATCCAGATTATTGTCAAGCCAAGCGAGTAAATCACGTATGATGTTGGTTTGATCCATACATCTCCCTTAGTCATATTCGTTTATTTATGCTGTAGATGGTAAATAGCCTGAACGTCTATAACAAGTTATATTGTTAGATAAAGATGAAATATAGTCTTTTTCAATGAGTCATGTATACAAATTATTCTACCAGTTAACAAAAGTTTGCTTTATCCTAGACAAAATCATTCTTTCTTCTTTTTATGGAATAAATTTAATATGTTTAATTTCAAAAAGATACTCGCACTTTCTATCTTGCTTCCGATGTCAATAATGGTGAAAGCTGAAGAAATTGGTTATGTCGATACGGTTTTTAAGTTTTTTGGTGCCAATCATAAAATTGTCATTGAAGCTTTTGATGATCCTGAAGTCAAAAATGTCACTTGCTATTTAAGCCGTGCTAAAACAGGGGGCATTTCCGGTAGTTTAGGGCTTGCTGAAGATACCGCCGATGCGGCTATTTCTTGCCAACAAGTAGGGCCAATCGAATTAAGCGAAAAAGTCTTAAAAGGTAAAAATCGTGGTGATGTTGTTTTTCAAAAAAGAACGTCACTAGTCTTTAAAAAGCTACAAGTGGTGCGTTTTTACGATAAAAACCGCCATGCACTGATATATCTTACTTACTCTGATAAGGTTATCGATGGCTCACCGAAAAATGCCATTAGTGCAGTACCCATCATGCCATGGAAAGAGTAATTTTTTTAATTAATTAACAAAATTAATAAGATTAAGTGTAAGAAATTTTTTTAGTTGATAAATTAGTTTCTATTTAAAATAGTCGCTAAGATCAATTTTTATCTTTTATGCTTTAATAAAGAAAAACCCCGAAACTGAAATCCGGGGTTTTTAGCATTATTTTTACTAGGGTAACACTGATATCACTCGTCTAAATCACCACAGAAACGATAACCTTCACCATGGATAGTAGCGATAATCTCAGGTGTATCAGGGGTTGATTCAAAGTGTTTACGAATACGACGAATGGTAACGTCTACAGTACGATCATGAGGTTTTAATTCACGACCCGTCATTTTTTTCAGTAATTCTGCACGAGTTTGGATTTTTCCTGGGTTTTCGCAGAAATGTAACATCGCACGAAACTCACTACGAGGTAATTTATACTGTTCACCTGTAGGGCTAATAAGAGAGCGACTATTAATATCTAGCTCCCAACCATTAAATTTATAGCTTTCAACTAAACGACGCTCTTCTGTGCCATTCGCTAAATTCATAGTGCGTGACAATAAGTTACGAGCACGGATAGTTAATTCACGAGGATTAAATGGTTTAGTGATGTAATCATCGGCACCAATTTCAAGGCCTAAGATTTTATCAACTTCATTATCACGACCTGTTAGGAACATTAATGCAACACTTACCTGTTCACGTAATTCACGGGCTAATAGAAGACCGTTTTTACCAGGAAGATTAATATCCATAATAACCAGATTGATATCATGGTCGGACAGAATATTATGCATCTCGTTGCCATCAGTGGCTTCGTGTACGATATACCCTTCAGCTTCGAATATGCTTTTCAGGGTATTACGAGTAACTACTTCATCTTCAACAATCAGAATGTGCGGGGTTTGCATATTTGCTACCTAAAATTACCAAAAATAGAAAAAGGATATCTGTGTGTAACTTCTGTGTGTGCAAGGTGTGTGGTTATTCATTTTTGTTATTAGCACGCCAAAATTAGACCCAGATGAAAATTCGATAAATAACCATCACGTTATTAATTACAAACATGACCTATTTTACTGACAATGGACGTTAAAATCAGAATGTAAAATGCCCATAGTCTATTAACAGCAATATAACACCTGTTGTATTAAATACCATCTAAAAAGCTAACTTTTGTTGACACATATCAAAATCAAGATAACAGCTTAACCTTGATTTCAATAGTTAACTATATAATTTGATTTATGTAATGCAAAAGAAAAATATATGTTAAATATAGTGAGATTTTATCTTTTTACCAGTTTTGTTACAAAAAAAGAAGTGAAATAAAATACCTTATTATTTGTAAAAGTACAAATGTCTAAGTAACTCTTAAATGGTAGCGTTATTTTCTGTAACTCCCCCTTATTAGTAGTAATATGTATACTACAATATAAGTAATGCTCGAATAAATTTTATTTAAATTGTAGGTAAATTGAGGCAATAGAAAAGAAAAAATTTGACATCTCTCTCGCTTTGCTTTAACCAGTATAGGGTCAAACTAATTTTGAGACAGACAGGATTGTTATGCGTACTTACAGCCCAGTGACTATGAATACAATTATTACCACCACCACCACCGGAATTTTATATTGCGGGGCGGGCTGTCGCATATAAAAAACAAAAAACGAAAAAGCCCGCATTGAGAAATGCGGGCTTTTTTTTGGCGAAAAATCAGGAGAGCTGTATGCGAGTGTTAAAATTTGGGGGAACTTCAGTTGCCAATGCAGAAAGGGTGCTGAATGTTGCTGATATCGCTGAGAAAAAACGAGAGCAGGGACAAGTCGCTCTGGTATTATCAGCACCTGCCAAGATAACGAATTACTTGGTGGCAATGATTGAAAAAACGGCAGAAGGAGAAGAACCTCTCACTCAAGTACGAGAAGCAGAGCAAATCTTCGCTAATCTATTGCAAGGTTTACGAGAAAATCAACCTGGTTTTGATTACCAAGGCTTAAAAGACAAAGTTGAGCGTGAGTTTGCTGAGATTAAACATATCCTGCATGGTATCTCCTTATTAGGGCAATGTCCTGATAGCATCAATGCTGCGATGATTTGTCGTGGTGAAAAGCTTTCGATTGCCATTATGGAGTCGGTGTTACAAGCTAGAGGATATAACGTTACCGTCATTGATCCGGTTAAAAATCTCCTAGCTCAAGGTCATTATCTCGAATCGACAGTGGATATTCCTGAATCAACTCGCCGTATTTCCGCCCTTAATATTCCGAAAGATCATATGATCTTGATGGCAGGTTTCACTGCCGGTAATGAAAAGAATGAGCTTGTGGTTCTCGGTCGTAATGGTTCAGATTATTCAGCCGCCGTATTAGCCGCGTGTTTACGTGCACAATGTTGTGAAATCTGGACGGATGTTGATGGTGTTTACACCTGTGATCCACGCCTCGTCCCAGATGCACACCTATTAAAAGGCATGTCCTATCAAGAGGCGATGGAACTTTCTTACTTTGGTGCCAAAGTCCTTCATCCACGCACTATTGCACCTATTGCTCAATTTCAAATCCCTTGTTTAATTAAAAATACGGGTAATCCAGAAGCACCGGGTACGTTAATTGGTGACGGTCAAAAAGATGACAGCACGCCGGTAAAAGGGATCACTAACCTGAATAATATGGCAATGATCAATGTATCAGGGCCGGGTATGAAGGGAATGGTGGGTATGGCGGCTCGTGTCTTTTCCGTGATGTCGCGAGCAGGAATATCGGTAGTATTAATTACTCAATCTTCATCTGAATACAGTATTAGTTTTTGTGTACCGCAAAAAGAGCTAATTAGAGCGCAAAAAGCACTGTCAGAAGAATTCTATCTAGAGTTAAAAGATGGCGTACTTGATCCGTTAGATATTATGAACAATGTTGCTATCATCTCGGTTGTCGGTGATGGTATGCGCACCCTTAAAGGGATCTCAGCCCGTTTCTTCTCTGCTTTAACTCGAGGCAATATTAATATTGTTGCTATTGCTCAAGGCTCTTCTGAACGTTCTATCTCTGCAGTTATTGCCAATGATGCAGCGACGAATGCGGTGCGTTTATGTCACCAAATGCTCTTTAACACTAACCAAATCGTAGAAGTCTTTATTGTCGGTGTCGGTGGTGTTGGCAGCGCGCTAATCGAGCAGATCCATCGTCAACAAGCATGGTTAAAAAACAAACATATCGACCTACGTGTTTGTGGGATTGCCAATTCACGTGCGATGCTAACCAATATGCAAGGTATCGATTTAGATAATTGGCAACAAGCGCTACAAGCAGCTAAAGAGCCTTTTAGCTTTAGTCAGCTTATTCGCTTAGAAAAAGAGTACCACTTCCTCAATCCTGTGATTGTTGATTGCACTTCAAACGAAATGATTGCACAGCAATACGCCAATTTCTTACAAAATGGCTTTAACGTTGTTACGCCTAATAAGAAAGCCAATACGATGTCGATGGATTACTATCATCAAATTCGCCAATCAGCGGAAGCATCACGTCGTAAATTCTTATATGACACTAATGTTGGTGCGGGTTTACCTGTTATTGAAAACTTACAGAACTTGCTTAATGCTGGCGATGAGTTGGTACAATTTAATGGTATTCTTTCTGGCTCACTCTCTTATATTTTTGGTCAGCTAGATGAAGGAAAAAGCTTGTCTGAAGCGACACTTTCTGCGAAAGAAAAAGGCTTTACAGAGCCAGATCCAAGAGATGATCTCTCGGGAATGGATGTTGCTCGTAAACTGCTTATTCTCGCTCGTGAAGCGGGCTATCAATTAGAGTTGAGTGATATTGATGTAGAGCCTGTTTTACCTAGCTCATTTGATAGTACAGGTGATGTCGAGAGTTTCTTAAACCGCTTACCTCAAGTAGATGTTGAGTTTGATGCTAAAGTCGAAGAAGCCCAAAAGTCAGCGAAGGTATTACGTTATGTGGGGCTCATCAATGAGGGGAAATGCCAAGTCAAAATAATGGCCGTTGATGCTAACGATCCTCTCTTTAAAGTAAAAAATGGTGAAAATGCGCTAGCCTTCTACACTCGCTACTATCAACCAATTCCTTTAGTTTTACGTGGATATGGTGCAGGAAATGATGTCACTGCTGCTGGGGTATTTGCAGATGTATTACGTACACTATCATGGAAATTAGGAGTTTAAAGGTGGTTAAAGTTTATGCACCGGCGTCAATTGGCAATGTGAGTGTCGGTTTTGATGTGTTAGGAGCCGCAGTTTCGCCTATTGATGGTCAATTATTAGGAGATTGCGTAACCGTTGAAGCGGCGCAAGAATTTCAACTTCACAGCAAAGGACGATTTGTTAGCAAATTACCTTCTGATGCTAAGCAAAATATTGTTTATCAATGTTGGGAGCTATTTTGTGAAAAATTAGGTAAACAATTACCTGTCTCGATGACACTTGAAAAAAACATGCCGATAGGCTCAGGATTAGGATCAAGTGCTTGTTCTGTTGTGGCTGCACTTGTTGCATTAAACGAATTTGCTCACAAACCATTTAGTGAAAGCCACTTATTATTAATGATGGGAGAGCTGGAAGGTCGTATTTCCGGTAGTGTGCACTACGATAATGTCGCGCCATGTTATTTAGGTGGTCTACAACTTATTTTGGAACAAAACGACATTATTTGTCAGCCTGTGCCAGCTTTTGACGATTGGTATTGGGTGATGGCTTATCCGGGGATCAAAGTCTCAACGGCACAAGCAAGGGCTATCCTCCCTAAACAATACGATAAAGCTGATATTATTAACCATGGTCGTTATTTATCTGGATTTATTCATGCTTGTCATACACAACAACCAAAACTTGCCGCAAGCTTAATGAAAGATGTGATTGCAGAGCCCTATCGAACACAGTTGCTCCCTGGTTTTGATAAAGCGAGAGAGGCTGCATTACAAAAAGGCGCGCTTGCATGCGGTATTTCAGGCTCAGGGCCAACGCTGTTTTCTATTACTGATTCATTGGCTATTGCCCAAGATGTGGCGCAATGGTTACAACAACATTATGTACAAAACGATGAAGGCTTTGTACACATCTGCCGTTTAGATACTCGTGGCGCAAGAGAGATAGGGTAAGTAATGAAATTATATAATTTAAAAGATAACCAAGAACAAGTCAGCTTTGCTCAAGCGGTTAAACAAGGTTTAGGAAAACAGCAAGGACTCTTCTTTCCCAAAGACTTGCCTTCATTTTCTCAAGCAGAAATTGATGCGCTATTAAAATTAGACTTTGCAACACGCAGTAGCCGTATTTTAAGTGCTTTTATCGGTGATGAAATTCCTGCTGATGTGTTAGCAAAACGTGTGAATACGGCATTTGCTTTTCCTGCGCCAGTGACACAAGTAGAAGAGGATATTAGTTGCCTTGAACTCTTCCACGGACCGACGCTGGCTTTTAAAGACTTTGGTGGCCGTTTTATGGCTCAAATGTTATCAGAAGTCGCGGGTGACCAGCCTGTTACAATTTTAACGGCGACATCCGGTGATACAGGAGCAGCGGTCGCTCATGCTTTCTACAAGTTAGATAATGTCCAAGTCGTGATCCTCTATCCACAAGGAAAAATCAGCCCATTACAAGAAAAGCTATTTTGCACATTAGGGGAGAATATTCATACTGTTGCTATTCAAGATGACTTTGATGCTTGCCAAGCATTAGTCAAACAGGCATTTGATGATGAATATTTAAAGAACACCATGCATTTAAACTCGGCTAACTCGATTAATATTAGCCGCCTACTGGCACAAATCTGCTATTACTTTGAAGCGGTTGCACAAATTCCAGCTGAAAAACGTCAACAATTAGTCATTTCTGTACCAAGTGGTAATTTTGGTGATCTCACTGCAGGATTACTGGCTAAATCTATGGGATTGCCTGTTAAACGTTTTATTGCGGCGACCAATGTGAATGATACCGTTCCTCGCTATTTAGATAGTGGTAAATGGGAACCACATCGGACAATAGCAACACTTTCAAATGCGATGGATGTTAGCCAGCCTAATAATTGGCCTCGTATTGAAGAGTTATATCGTCGCAAAGGTTGGCTGTTGTCTGATCTTTCGCATGGGGCTGTGAGCGATGAAACGACGGAAAAAACTGTACGTGAACTGGCACAAAAAGGCTATATTTCAGAGCCTCATGCGGCGGTTGCTTATCGTCTATTACGTGATGAGCTACAAGACGGAGAATATGGGGTATTTTTAGGTACTGCTCATCCGGCGAAATTTAAAGAAAATGTCGAACGTATTTTAGGTGATACATTACCTTTA
>NZ_CAWQOK010000062.1:0-24602 GCF_963896075.1 Proteus sp. G4415 | reverse complement strand
TGGACGGAACGTAAAAGCTAAATCTGGTTTAAACCGCTCAATACTGGAGCAGGGCTGGTATGAAATGCGCCGTCAGCTTGAGTACAAGCAGCTCTGGCGAGGAGGTCAGGTACTGGCAATACCCCCTGCCTACACCAGTCAGAAGTGCGCTTGCTGTGGTCATACAGCAAAGGAAAACCGCCAGTCACAAAGTCAATTCGAGTGCCTTGAATGTGGATATACAGCGAATGCTGATATCAACGGGGCACGTAACATTTTAGCGGCAGGACATGCCGTGCTTGCCTGTGGAGGGAGGGGGCAGTCAGACCGCCCGTCGAAGCAGGAACCCGCCGAGGTGATTCAGACATCAGTCTGAACGCAGTAGGGATCCACATCCTTTAGGGCGTGGAGGATGTCAATTGCCATAAAGCTGTCATCTAAATCGCTTTTTTCTTTCATCTGTTTGTCATTTTACTCTCGTAAGCTCTTTGTGACTTAAAACATAAACCCCAAAATTCTTTATTTTTTTGCGTGCAAGGAAAAAGCTATGTCTCTACGTTATCAACGTTCTGCGTTATCTGTAGTCGTCGCAACACTCTTTACAAGCGTGAGTTTCTCTTCTTTTGCAGCCCCCGTCACTGCCGATACTATTTTGGCGCAAGATCGCGCAGCAAAAGGTAATATTACGGAATTTGGTGGTGCTCGTCGTATAACCTCAGATCAAACTGAAGCATTAAAAGCAGCACTTAATAATCATCAAGCTAAAAATGTGATCCTATTTATCGGTGATGGGATGGGGGATTCTGAGATAACGGTAGCACGTAACTATGCCGAAGGGGCTGGTGGCTTCTTTAAAGGGATTGATGCGTTACCGATGACCGGCCAATATACTCATTATTCTTTAGATAGAAAAACACAAAAACCTAATTATGTAACAGATTCGGCCGCATCAGCAACAGCATGGGCTTCAGGGGTTAAAACCTATAATGGGGCATTAGGGATTGATGTGTTTGGTAAAGATCACCAAACGATTTTGGAATTAGCAAAAGCGAATGGTAAAGCGACGGGGAATGTCACTACCTCTGAAATTCAAGATGCAACACCGGCTGCGCTATTTTCACATGTTACCGGGCGTAAGTGTTATGGGCCTGTAGAAACGTTAGCAAAATGCTCAACGAATGCGCTAGAAAATGGCGGTAGAGGTTCAATCTCTGAGCAATTGTTAGTGACTCGTGCAGATATTACACTGGGAGGAGGCGCGAAAAGTTTTGCTCAAACAGCAACGGCCGGTGAATATAAAGGGAAAACGCTCGAGCAACAAGCAATAGAGCGTGGCTATCAAATTGTGAAAGATGCTAAATCGTTAGAGGCGATTACGCTAGCAAATCAAGATAAACCTGTGTTAGGTCTATTTCATGACGGTAATATGGCCGTCGCTTGGGAAGGGCCAAAAGCCACTTATCAAGGTAATTTAAAGAATCCTCCTTTAGAGTGTAAACCGAATTCAAAATTAGACCCGAATGCACCAACATTAGCGCAAATGACCAAAAAAGCGATTGATTTGCTGAAAACGAATGAAAATGGTTTCTTCTTACAAGTCGAAAGCGCCTCCATTGATAAACAAGATCATAATGCTAATCCTTGTGGTCAAATTGGTGAAACGGTGGCATTAGATGAAGCGGTACAAATTGGTTTAGATTTCGCTAAACAAAATGGTGATACGCTTATTATAGTGACCGCAGATCACGCTCACTCTAGTCAAATTATTGAAGCTGATGTGAAATCAAGCGGCTTAACACAAGCATTGATTACCAAAGATGGCGCTGTCATGGTGGTGAATTATGGTAACTCAGAAACGGATTCACAAGAGCATACAGGCGCGCAATTACGCGTTGCCGCTTATGGTCCACATGCTGCTAATGTCGTAGGGTTAACAGACCAAACAGATCTTTTCTTTACTATGCGCGATGCGATGGGATTGAAATAACCTTGATAAGGTGACTGAATTGTAGTCTGTCTGAAATGTAGTTGAATTGTCTTACTAAAATTGTTGTATTTTCACGCGACTTAGAGAGATACCCTCAAGTCGCGTTTTTTTCTATGATTTCTTTACAAAAAATAAGAAAACGATAATAAATCAAGACGTTATTTACAGTCTAATTTTGAAAGTTACTTTTTGTTTGCTATAATTAACAGAATTTACAATGATATTCTTATACTATTCTTAACTTCTCCATTGATTATTGCACTTAAGTCGCAATATCTTTTTGCCTAATAACGTCGTTTTGATTAGGGCGTTATCTATAAAAATCATTTTTCAGATATGGTTATCTGCGTAGGATCTCTCTCTTTTTTATGGCATTGAAGGAGAAATGAGCCAATAAACAACGATAAAAAATAAGGTGACTAATTTCTATGCTAACACTGCTTCATTTACTCTCATCCGTGGCACTTTTAGTCTGGGGAACACATATTGTTCGCACCGGTATTATGCGTGTGTTCGGCTCTGATTTACGCCGAATTTTAGGTAAAAGTATTAATAAAAAATCGAATGCTTTTCTTGCCGGTGTCGGTGTTACTGCCTTAGTACAAAGTAGTAATGCTACGGCATTGCTAGTGATTTCGTTCGTCACTCAAGGCCTTATTTCTATTACACCCGCTTTGGTGATTATGCTAGGGGCTGATGTGGGTACAGCGCTAATGGCGCGGGTGCTGACATTCGATCTTTCGTGGTTATCACCGTTACTGATTTTATTGGGTGTCATGACTTTTTTAAGTCGTAAAAAAGAGCGTATCGGGCAACTGGGTAGAGTGGGAATAGGCCTTGGTTTAATTATCTTAGCATTACAACTGATTGTGACTTCTGCTGAGCCGATAACCCATGCCAGTGCAGTACAAGCTATTTTTACCTCTTTGAGCGGGGATACGATTTTAGCACTATTGGTCGGCGCTATTTTTGCGATGGTTAGTTATTCAAGCTTAGCGGCGGTATTACTTACCGCAACATTAAGTGCAACAGGCTTTATGCCTTTATATATTAGTTTATGTATTGTTATTGGTTCTAATATTGGTAGTGGATTGTTGGCATTAATCAGTAGTCGTGGTCAAAGTATTAGTTCACGTCAAGTCGTCATAGGAAGTCTGTTTTTTAAATTAATTGGCGCCTTGCTGGTATTGCCGTGGATCACCATCATTGCGACAAAAATCCAACAATATGATTTTTCCCCTGCGGAAGTGATTATCTATTTTCATGTGATTTATAACTTAGTGCGCTGTGTGTTGATGTTGCCGTTTGTGGGGCCAATGGCGAAATTATGTCAAAAATTAGTGCCGGAATTACCCGTTACTGGGACAGAAGTTGCACCTCGTTATTTAGATCCATCCGCCGTTGATACTCCCTCTTTAGCTATTGCTAATGCAGTCAGAGAGACATTACGGTTAGGGGATGTGGTTGAACAGATGTTGCAACGTTTTCAAGCCTTAATGGAAGGGGATCGTCTGCAAAAAAGGGAGATTAGCCAGCTAGAAGAGGAAGTGGAATTGCTCCATAGCAGTATTAAATTGTATATGGCACAAATTCAGCAGCATGATCTTGGTACTGAAGACTCTCGTCGCTGGGCAGAAATTATTGATACCGCGATGAATTTGCAACAATCTTCCGCTATCATAGCGCGTATGTCTGGTGAGGTGGTGAATAAAAGTTTAGATCATCACTTAAATTTATCGGAGGAAGGACGTCGTGAATTACAGACACTCCTTGAGCGTCTGCAAAGTAATCTGAATCTGGCGATGTCGGTGTTTGTTTCCGGCAATATGGAGCATGCGCGTAAATTACGCCGAGCAAAACATCGATTCCGTTTACTCAACCAACGTTACTCGTTTGCTCATGTAGAACGTCTTCATTTGCATAATATGCAAAGTATTGAAACCAGTTCGCTGCATACCAGTTTGTTGGGTGATATGAAACGGTTGAACTCCTTATTCTGTGCAGTGGCTTACCACGCATTAGAGCGGAGCGGATCTTCTTCAGAACAGGTTAATCTTCAACAATGAAAAAAAATATTCGTCTATTAACACATAATGAAATCCCTCGCGTTTGGGAAATTGATAGAACAGAACTGATTGAAAGGCTATATGTTTTACAACAAGGGCAATTGGTGTTATCTGAACAGCGTTTTGATATGAAAGGCTGGCCTGAAGGTGAGGCAGAACATTATACCCCTGTTTTACTTGAAAGTGCTGAGCGCGGTGCCCCTTTTTGGGGAGTCTTTGAAGATGACAAGTTAGTCGCTGCTGCCAGTGTTGATCCACAGTGGCGAGGCCAAGATAACACCTTGTTACAGCTCTCTTTCTTACATATTAGCCACCAGCAGCGTGGGCAAGGATTAGCCCGTATATTGTTTGATTATTGTGTGGAATATGCGAAGCAAAAAGGGGCTAGCGGATTATATATATCCTCAACGCCTTCTGAAAATAGTGTTAATTTTTATCAGCATATGGGCTGTCGTTTAATTGATGTGCCTGATACTGAGCTTTATGAAAGAGAGCCTGAAGATATTCATTTAGTGCTTAATTTTAATAAAGAAGATTAATCACTTATTTTACATCATCATTTGATGACTCTAAAATGCTTTATCGTTGGCAGCGGTAAAGCGTTTTTTGTTTAACCTCTTTAAAATTAAGGGTATGGCTACTTTTTTTTCTTGATAGACATTGAGTTAACCAATGTGTTATATAATAATGAAAATCATTATCATTAACGAATGGTGACTCTCATGGCTAAATCAACACGTATCTCCTCTGTCTCTTCTTGGACATCTCGTATTAGTTTATGGGAAATGTTGGCCGTTGCTTCGTTATTTACTGTGATCACCCACTCTATTGCAGGAACAGCAGCATTTACATTGGTTCTTGTCATTTCTATGTTGCTATCTACCATTATGTTATTTCATAAGAAATTACAAATGTGGGTGATGATCCCCGCCGGCGTTGTGATCACCTATAGCTTAATGACCTTTTTTTTAACCTATCATGGGTAGATAACCGTAAATAAAGGCACGATAACCTGCTGATAATAAAAAGGAAGTAAATACCGAAGGCCACCAGTAGTTGAAAAATCAATTACTGGCGGTTTTTATAATAGTGCTGGTGATTACTATTTCTTGGTTGCTTGGTAAACTTTGAATTTACCTGTTGATGCAAGCACTTCATGAGAGCCAAACACGTGATCAAGAATATCTTGATAAGGTAAGAAAGCATTGGCAACAATACGCAGTTTACCGCCTTTTTTCAAAAAGTTAGGCGCGAGACGAATAATGTCTTCTGCAGCTTGATAGCTGGTACCTAAGCCATCATGGAAAGGAGGATTAGAGACTATCCAATCATAAGTTTCTTCTACCGCAGAATAGACATTGCTTGCAATAACCCGTCCTTCTAATTCATTAACATTTAACGTGGCAATACTGGATGAAATAGCGGCTGCATTGACGTCACAGAGTGTGAGTTTTAACATCGGGTTTTTTTTGCCTAATACAGTGGCAATCACTCCACAACCACAGGCCATATCCAGTAAGTCACCTACCATTGTATCATCAAATGTAGAGAGTAATAATCGGCTGCCTTCATCTAATGCGGTTTGACTGAAAACACCGGGTAATGCCATCACCGTTAAATCGTCATAACGATAAGTTTGCCACCAGTTATTTCGATCAAAGAGTGTTTGATAGGTTAGTGAACCAAAAAAGAGGCTACAACGACGTGCTGAATCTATTTTTTTTAGCTTTGCTATACCATTCATTAATTCCGTAGCACTTTTTACACCACTACGGTTTTCGCCGACGATGAAGATTTCAGTATCGACAGATAAACTTGCACATAAGCTACGTAACTGAAAAGTTGCTTCATTCTTATTCTTAGGCCAAAAATAAATCAAAGTGTCGCAATATTTTACGAATGATTGATCTGCCGCTAAACCAAAAAATGCATTATCACCCATGGATTTGAGTAGCGGTAGCCACTGGTGATATTGATTTGTATAGGCTCTAACACTTTTGGCCTGAATTTGTGATGCTAGCGTGTCTTGAAGATCACCTGCTATGAGTACGTGCCTGTCTGCGAAATGATCTAGATGACGAAGAATAACTTCGCTGGCAGGGGACAATGAGGACATTATGATTATTACTCCTTAAAAAACATAAAACGCATGATATCAGATATAAAGAAACTGACGCTATTTATTGGCGTAGTTTATGCCCTCTGATACTATGTACCGTTGTTCTACACTTGATAGGTAAATATCATGAGCCGTAAAGACAGAATGTTAGCCCAACTTGGGATTCGTCAATGGGTACTTCGTAAGCCTGCTGTATTAAAAGGCGAACATTCTGTGCAATTTCCGGATACCACTCGTTTACTTATCATTACTGATGATGTTGTTGATCTAAATAACGGGCTTTTCTCTGATATTTTTAGCACTATGGGAATAGATAAAAGTGAAATCTATTGTATTACCTCAGAGGATGTGAGCCTGCTCACAGGATCATTTACACCAGCCTGTTGGCTATTAGGTACTGATATCACTCTACCTGCTCAATATACTTCTCTGAGAAGCCCTTCATTACATCAATTATATTTTGATGCCAATGCAAAACGCGATCTTTGGAAACAAATCTATCAACATGAAGACCATTTCCCCATTAAACCCTGCTGATTTACCTTTAGCATGGGAAATTGAAAAACTAAGTCATTCATTCCCTTGGAGCGAAGAAACATTCTATAGTAACCAAGGTGATCATTATTTTAATCTAAAAATTTGCATTGATAATATTATGGTAGGTTTTGCTATTACGCAATTAATATTAGATGAAGCAACGCTTTTTAATATCGCGATACATCCTGATTATCAAGGTAAAGGCTATGGAAAAGCATTGTTATTAGAACTTATTGATAATATTGAAAGAAAAGATATTGCTACATTATGGCTTGAGGTAAGAGAATCCAATCAAAAAGCATCTAATCTCTATGAATCTATAGGATTTAATTCAGTATCTGTACGTAAGAATTATTATCCAACAGCAACGGGAAAAGAAGATGCGATAATCATGGCTTATCCAATTAAATTCTAATTAAATACTTATTTAAGTTAAATTAAAGACGTCTTCTATTAGGCGTCTTTTTTTATTTTATGTGAAGTGAGTAGACTTTTATTCTTTTATTTAAATTTTACCTAATGGATATTTTGGTAAATAATTTTACTTTAGTTACAGGGGTTATTTAGTAAAACATATTGTGAGAATAATAAAGACAATATGAAGGGCGTTAAAATAAGTAAAACGCATGTTTACTTTAGTTCTTAAATTTATCGTTAGTTTATAAAAAGCCTATTAAGATAGGAAAATACATTAGTATTGTACATTTATTTGTTTCTAAACTAGAAAATCGCTACTGGTATCTATAAGTGAATCCCATCAAGTTGAGCCAACAAGTACCTCTGCGGATGGGGCCTGATATTTTATTACTGAGTTAATAGCTGGATTGGTCCTAACAAAAAAAACGCATCAAAGCATCACAGATGTTACTCGCATATCGAATTAGGTAAGCTTTCTCAGTTTTAGTTGAATTAGTTTAAAAAATATCAATTACACGGCGAATTTCGCCGTAAAATCCTAAAAAGATAAACTAGAGAAAGGAGGAACGCAATGGTTAGTCATTCCCAGCGCGAAACAGTGAAAGAGTCATATAAGCAGTCTCTTAAAACTCTTTTACCTTATGGTGTCAATGATCATCGCGGTGGATTTTTGAAGATCATTGACACAAGGAAGCACAACTCTCAGTAGAAAAGCGTGACGATTGGCTCTCATATCCCTTCGAGGAATACAGTGTCGATAATGCTACCGTGAGAGAAATCGATGAAGTCATCAATGTACCAAATATTGGACCTGTCGTGGTGACTAGTCATGAACAGGAAAGGTTTGTTGAATGGTTTTCTGACAGAGTGCCCAAGCATCCTTGGAAGGCTTTGGCTTCAAGGTTATTTAGCTCATCATTGACAAAAGCAATTTTGCCTGAAAAGGTAGCTCTTCATAAGAACCAAAAATATAGTAACAAAGCTGATATTTGGCTGCACAGTAACAGTGATTTGCATTTTGTAGTCGTTCAGTCAGGAGCAATGAAGACTTTGGTTACTGTTTTCAGACTAAATAAGTCTCTCAAAAAATCTCAAAATGAAATCAAGATGTGTGTCCGATAATCCAGTAACAAGGGAATAAATGAAAAGTAGACTGAAAAACCTATATAAATATCTTATTGAGAACAGGAAACATGAAGTCAATGGATGGCACAAAGCCTATCGTGACTTTTACAGTCAGGTCGCTCAAATTCGTGAGCGAATCACATCTGGAGAAGGCTTGTCTCAAAATGATGAAGCTTTTCTGAAGCAGTTAATCTATGAGAAGAGCAACGGTATCGCTTCTCGCGGACAGTCTGTGTTGAGCAATGACAATTTCCAGTCATTCATTAAAAACAAGAATTTCATATCCGCATTAGAAAAATTTATATTGATTCCAAACAGTGAAAACTTCACGATTTTTTCTGATACGTGGTCTAACCAAGGTAAATCTAACAACCCTGTTCTCGTTAATCGAGTGGCTGCAGCTTGTACACTCGAAGTCTCCACAACGGTTGACTCCGGTAAATTCAATCAGGTTTTTAATTGGCTTATACGCGAAGGAATAATTCCAGTATACCCAACAGAAGAAAATCAAAGTTGGTTTGCTAAAAACATTTTTCTATTAAAAAGCATCAAAAGCGAGTTTGATAATGAGCTTCGGGAAGGTAAAACTGATGAGTTTTATCTTAGTCAGTTTGTTTGGGTGCTTTACGAGAATTTGTCAAACCCATTCAGTTTAAAGAAGCAGATTATTAAATACGGGGCACCGGGGACAGGGAAAACTTATCAAGCACGCCTGCAAACTTCGCTCATGTTTGACATCTGGAAAGAGGAATTTACTTCCAATAGCCGTCTCACACATGCAAGTCAGATTGAGTTGGTTCAATTTCATCCTTCTTTCAGCTATGAAGACTTTATGGAAGGGCTACGTCCGGTTTTGGGCAGTGATGGGAACTCCCAATTAAGGTTGCAAAATGGTGTTTTTAAAGAGTTTTGTCGAAGCGCTGGTAAGTGGGAAATCGATGTATATGGGCTTGGACTTGCTCAGAAGTGGGAGTCTCTTACTATCAAGGAACTTCTCCCGTTTAGAGAAAAGTTATCAGGTGAGCATTGGCGGGATGTTTTCGAAATATCAGATACATCCAAGCTTGTATCGGAAGCAGTACCACCATTTTTCTTTATAATTGATGAGGTAAACCGGGCTGAGTTGTCTCGCGTTTTTGGTGAGTTAATGTACTGTCTGGAATACCGAGGCACTAGAGGTTGCGTTAAAACCCAATATGCCAATCTGAACAATGAACATACTGGTATGCTTAAGGACGCTAAAGGGTATTTGTTCTTCATTCCAACAAACATCTATCTTATTGGAACGATGAACACGATAGACAGAAGTGTCGAAAGTTTTGACTTCGCTTTACGTCGAAGATTCCGTTGGGAAGAAGTGGTGCCTGATATGGCGCTATTGAAATACCATTTGAACCAATTTTGCAAAGCTTGGCTGCCCCTGGTGGATAACCTTGAACGCTTGAATGAATTGATAGCTAAAGAGCCTTTGCTTGGTAATGATTACCAAATTGGTCATGCCTATTTGATGGATTTGAAGTATGCAACCAGCCTTACAGTTTCGGAGGTACGAGAGCGTGTATGGGATGATTGTATTCGTCCGTTATTACAGGAGTATCTTCGTGGAACGGGTAAGGAGACTGAACTGATTAGCTCCTTCGGAAAGGCGTTTGGGGTTTAAACAGTGTGGCTTTTCGATATCATTAAGAACGGCACACTGGTCGATAACCAGTCCTATTTTGTCAGCGAAGGCATTTTGAAAAATAGACGTTTAGGAAAGTCGATAACCCTTAGAACCAAATCAAAAGGGCAGTGGACCTATCCTCATAACGACGAGTCTGCAATTTGGCACTTTTTGAATTCGGTATCTCGTGATGTCGAAAAAACGCTGAATGATAATATTTCCGATGCTTTAATACTCTTCAATGATGAAGATTACGAACACAATACAGATGGCGGTTTCATCGATGTCTCTGGTACGGATGCCAGAAATTTTAATCTCGACACGGGCAATTTAATCGGATTTGTTAAGCGAGGAGATTACTCTCTGAAGATCAGCTCACGTTTTGGTGATGCTTTCCTTCAATACATCATTGCAGATGCCGATGGATTTCTCGAATTAGAAAACATTGGAGGAGAAAGTCACGCAGACGGTTACGAATGGCTTTTAGCATATCTATGGAACATTAAGTTTAAGAGAGCCTACCGCTTGGGCTTGCCAAAGACTTATATTACAAGAAATGATCGTATTTCCCGCGTAAGGGGAACTATAAATGCTACAGATTATTTTCAGAATAAATCATCTGGAAAATATTTATGCTCGTACCGAGAGCACAGCTACGATAGCCCTGCAACTTCACTTTTTATAAAAGCTTATGAAGCAGTTGCACATTACTCATTTTGTCACCAAACACGAAATATCTATAGCGCATTTCTGACTGCCAATCAGGGGATAAAAAGGTCACAGCAAGAAATTTTGAGGACTTCTCATTTCACCAATCCTTTCTACAATGATTATAACGTGCTCATTGACTTATCTAAGCAAGTTATTGGCCGGAAGGGCTCTGATTTTGATTCGCAGCAGGATTCGAGTGCTTTCTTTTTCGATATTTCGATGTTGTTTGAATATTTCATTCGTAAGCTCATCAAGCGAGATGGGTTACGCCTGCTAGGTAAGTTCGAGCTATGTCAGGAAATAGCATCTGGTGCGCTCAGCGGTTATATGAGAAAACTTGAACCTGATCTTGTTATAGAAATCGATGAGAGATTATTCGTATTTGATGTGAAGTATAAAGCATTTGATTCACAATTTGGGGTGAAGCGTGAAGATCTTTTTCAGCTACATACTTACATAGGGCAGTATGGAAATATTGCCGCAATCAAGGGGTGTGGATTTATTTACCCTATATCAGAAGAACGATGGGCTTCACTTAACCTTGAAAAAACACAGGGGGTGATTTCAGATATTATTCACCAGCAAGGGCAAGAGATACCGTTCCATGTGCTTTTTCTAAAAATTCCTGAAGATACTTATATTGATTTTAATAGGAAAATGAAAGAGCAGTGTAGTATTTTCATTGATGCCCTTTATTCTAAGGTTCTTAATCAGTGACGTTTTTTTGTGGAAAAAGGCCATTGATCAACGAAATGTCATTGCTTTGACGTCGAGATTGACTTGGGAGTCGGTAATGTAGAAGTCGTGCCTGATATCAAGGGAAGAATTCCTCTCATTAACTGGGTTCAGGCCGGTGATTGGACTGAAATAGCGAAGGAATTTGCCTATGAAGATGCTGAAGAGTGGCGTGAAGTCACAGGGAAAGCATGAGGGTGGTTTCGCACTTCGCGTAAAAGGCGACAGTATGGAAAATCCAAGCGGAAAAAAATCATACCCGAGGGGGCTGTGATCGTTGTTGATCCTGAGTTATCTTATTCTTCAAATTTATTGGTTGTTGCGCGTTTGGATGATTCGAAAGAAGCAACCTTTAAGCAGTTAGTCATTGACGATGAACAGAAATACCTAAAGCCTCTGGACTCCCAATATTCAGCAACAGCGATCAACGACAACGGCACCATCATTGGTGTGGCACGATAAGCTATTATCGATTTTTTGTAGCAAAGAAATTTGTGGCCTAGCCTCGGTTGTTCATCAGCTAAAAAAACAACGATTGCAAACAACGACAACAGAGCATTGGCACAATGCTGAGAATAAATAGATAACCATTGATTGTTTATAAAGCCAAGATAGGCGAAAATAAGCGCCAACTAAGATTAACTTACGGGTGAATGTGCTTTATAGTCACTTTAATAAGTCGTTATAGAAATATCTCAGTGCAGTGCATTCACTTGTTTATCAACTAGAAGATCACTATTGATGTCTAATCCTATTTTTCAGCAAGAAGTTGCTCGTCGTAGAACTTTTGCCATTATTTCCCACCCCGATGCGGGTAAAACAACCATCACTGAAAAAGTGTTGTTATTCGGACAAGCTATCCAACGTGCAGGAACAGTAAAAGGGCGTGGCTCAAATCAGCATGCTAAATCAGACTGGATGGAAATGGAAAAACAACGTGGTATCTCCATTACCACTTCTGTTATGCAGTTTCCTTACGCTGATTGTCTAGTTAACTTACTTGATACCCCAGGGCATGAAGACTTCTCTGAAGATACGTATCGTACTTTAACTGCCGTTGACTGTTGTTTAATGGTCATTGACTCTTCAAAAGGGGTCGAAGATCGTACCCGTAAATTAATGGAAGTGACTCGATTACGTGATACGCCAATTTTGACCTTTATGAATAAATTGGATCGTGATATTCGTGATCCGATGGAATTAATGGACGAAGTTGAAACTGAGCTAAAAATTGCCTGTAGTCCTGTTACTTGGCCGATTGGCTGTGGAAAACTGTTTAAAGGGGTTTACCATATCTTAAGAGATGAAACCTATCTTTATCAAACAGGCCAAGGTCATACTATCCAAAACTCACGAGTGATCAAAGGGTTGGATAATCCTGAGTTAGATGAAGCGATTGGTGATGATTTAGCCGTTCAATTACGTGATGAGCTAGAGTTGGTGTTAGGTGCATCACATGAGTTTGATCATGAAGCTTTCTTAGCGGGTGAATTGACTCCGGTTTTCTTTGGTACCGCATTAGGTAACTTTGGTGTTAATCACATGCTTGATGGTTTGGTGAAGTGGGCGCCAGCGCCAATGCCTCGTCAAACTGATATGCGAGAAGTGACAGCGGCTGAAGAGACATTCACGGGTTTTGTCTTTAAAATTCAAGCTAATATGGATCCCAAACACCGCGACCGTGTTGCTTTTTTACGGGTGGTGTCAGGCATGTATGATAAAGGGATGAAACTGCACCAAGTACGTACGAAAAAAGATGTGGTGATTTCAGATGCATTGACCTTTATGGCAGGGGATCGTTCTCATGTTGAGCATGCTTATCCTGGTGATATTATTGGCCTGCATAATCACGGTACCATTCAAATTGGTGATACTTTTACTCAAGGTGAAATGTTAAAATTCACCGGTATTCCTAACTTCGCTCCGGAATTATTCCGCCGTATTCGTCTACGTGATCCGCTAAAACAAAAACAATTGTTAAAAGGTCTGGTGCAATTATCTGAAGAAGGTGCGGTACAGGTGTTTAGACCCCTAGCTAATAATGATTTAATTGTTGGCGCAGTTGGGGTGCTACAGTTTGATGTCGTGGTTGCACGCTTAAAAGGTGAGTATAACGTTGAAGCCATTTATGAATCAGTGAATGTATCGACGGCTCGTTGGGTTGAATGTAGTAACGAAAAGAAACTCGAAGAATTTAAGCGTAAAAATGAGCAACATCTGGCATTAGATGGTGGTGATAACTTAACTTATATTGCACCAACGATGGTTAACTTAAATTTAACCCGTGAACGCTATCCTGATATTGAGTTCCATCAAACGCGTGAACACTAATTTTCTGTTATAAATCATATAAAAAGCCATATTTTTATGGCTTTTTTCACAATGATGTATTGTAAAATCAACCCCAGTATCTGTTTAGATTTACTCAATAATCTTATCTATACTATTTATATTCCGTCGATATTCTAATAAAAACTACCCTTTAATCAGCTATTACTCTTTCTATTCTCTGCTATCCTAATAATGATATTTTTATACTCATTGTATAAATAAAATAAAAACTTTTTACATATAAATGGCTATTTTTCAGATTAAAATTACAAAAAGTTATCTTTATTTACTATTTATTACTTTATTTGCTACTCATAACTTAGTAGTGTAACTGAAGTACTTGTTAATAATTTGATAAAAAATACACACATTTCCTGTCATGATTAATTTATGAGCAGGGGGAAGCAATGAATCAACAAAAAATAAAATTAGTATTAGCGCTCGTCACGGGTATGACAGTGACAATGATAAGTACAGCAACTATTGCGGAGACATCGTGGTATAACGAAATTGATAAAACTACCAGTAATGTTAACAATGAATTAAGCGATACGGCAATATCGAAAAAAATCGAAGAAACACTATTACCTAACCCCTCCATTGACAGTGGATCACTTTCAATTCGTACTGAATTTGGTCATGTCACAGTTGCCGGCTTTGTTAAAAATGCAGAGCAGGAAAAACAAATCATTCAGATCATTGAAAAAATTGATGGTGTAAAAAGCGTTGAATCATCAGTGAATATTCAAGGCTAACTTAATAGCGACTTAATTTATTTTAATTAGTGATTAAAAAGAATGACCTTGAAAACAGGTGCGAGTATCCTTATAAGGTTGTATTAAGGAGACTCTATGGGGAAGTATATACCGGTTACATTAAATAATATTACTGCACTTGAATTTCAATCATCCTTACCACAAGGCAAAGTTGCATTAGTTTGCGAAGGCGGTGGACAGCGAGGCATCTTTACTGCTGGTGTTCTTGATGAATTTATGCGCTCTCAATTTGATCCTTTTGATCTACTCCTAGGGGTATCCGCGGGGGCGCAAAACTTATCTGCTTTTGCTTGTGGACAAAGGGGTTACGCCCGCAGAGTCATTAACCGTTATACCACCAATAACCAATTCTTTAATCCGATTCGTTTTGTTCGTGGGGGAAATTTACTCGATCTTGACTGGTATATAGAAACCACTTCGAAAGAAATGCCTTTAAATATGCCTAAAGCATTACGTCGTTTCGATAGTGGTCGCGAGTTTTATATGGTGGCAAGTCGCTCCGACAATTTTAAGGCAAATTATTTTCAACCAGAAAAAAGCACATGGCTTGATATTGTGAAAGCCTCCAGTGCGATCCCCGCGTTTTATCGCAATGGTGTTTTATTTCAAGATGTTGTTTACCATGATGGCGGTATTAGTGATGCGATCCCGGTAAAAGAGGCTTATCGTCGTGGTTGTCGTACAATTGTCGTTATACGAACAGTACCGTCTGAATATCAATATACCACCGAGTGGGTGGATAAAATGGGAAAATGGTTTGAGAATGGCCGTTTTCAACGCTTTCTCAATATGGCTCAAGTCCATATTGAAACTTATACTGACACACTAAGATTTATCCAATCTCCACCTGAAGATGCCGTTATCATTGAAATATATCCACCAACAACACTACAATCTAGTGCATTAGGAAGCCGTTTAAGTGCATTAAATCATGATTATCATGTTGGTAGACGCTGTGGGCGCTATTTTCTAGCCACTATTGGTCAACACTTCTCTAAGAAAAAATTTCAGCAACACGATAAAAAAATATTTAGCCTATTTGAAAATGAAGCAAAAGCAGATAAAGCGGAAGATGCCGAAATCATTCAAAAAGGAACTCGGAGTGTGCACCCTGAAGTAAGGAGTGTTCAAGAATGAGTCGATTTATTGATACGCATTGTCATTTTGATTTTCCCGTCTTTTATCACGACCTTGAGAATAGCCTTGCTTTAGCACAACAGGCTCAGGTAAAAAAAATTATTATTCCTGCGGTTGCTCAGTGGAATTGGGACGCGGTAACGGAATTGTCTCGTTATAACAATGCACTATATTGTGCACTAGGTTTGCATCCTTTATATATTGAAGCGCATACAGAGCAGCACTTGATTGAACTTAAAACACGCCTAAAAACGACGCCACGTTGTGTTGCAATGGGGGAGATGGGTTTGGATAACTCTATGACAAATCCACATCCGGAAAAACAGCAACAATTTTTAATAGCACAACTTAAATTGGCGATAGAATTTGATTTACCAGTGATCCTTCATTCACGTAAAACTCATGATAACCTAAGTGCTATTTTGCGCCGTTATTCAGTTCCTCGTAAAGGTGTGATCCATGGTTTTTCCGGTAGTTTGCAACAAGCAGAACGTTTTGTTCAACAAGGCTATTTTATTGGAGTAGGGGGCACTATCACTTATCCACGTGCACAAAAAACACGTCGTGCAATTGCCTCTCTACCCTTAGAGCGCTTGTTATTAGAAACGGATGCGCCTGATATGCCTGTAAGTGGTTTTCAAGGCGAGCCTAACCGCCCTGAGCGAATTCTCGCTGTTTTTTCTTCTCTTTGTGAATTGCGTCAAGAGTCAGCAGAGGTTATTGCAAACCAACTTTACCTAAATAGTCTACAATTATTTCAGTTAACAGATGATGCCTAGTTTTAAGTAAATTAGTAATTATTCTGCCATTCGTATTACCGTTTTTTATTAAACTGCTAACCACTTTTCCAAATAAACTTTATCCATTAAGTGCGTTTTTTGCTTTTTAGTGTGATTTAGATCTCATTTGTGACTTTTATGTTACTTTTTTAAGATGCTAATTGTGATGGATATAGAGGGTTCTTTTCTGGGACTAGGTATAATTATCTGGCAAAAAAAGAGTCAATAAACTTAGTAACAAGCTTATTGATAATCCATTAAATTTTTATATGAACAGGGATCCTTCAATGCACCTCATTATGAGCTTGGTCGGAATGGCCACATTGATATTGATAGCCATTCTTTTCTCCAGCAACCGACGTGCAATTAAATTACGCACGGTCGGTGGCGCATTCCTTATTCAAATTGGTTTAGGCGCATTTGTACTTTATTCAGAAAGTGGCCGTAAAGTGTTATTGGCTATTTCTGATGCCGTTAAAAATGTCATCGATTATGGTGAAAACGGCATGAGCTTCCTTTTTGCTGGCTTAGTTTCCGACAAAATGTTTGAGCTATTTGGCAGCGGTGGCTTTGTTTTTGCTTTGCGTGTTTTACCTGTTATTGTGTTCTTCTCTTCATTGATAGCAGTACTTTATTACTTAGGTATCATGCAATTTGTCATCAAGATTTTAGGTGGCGGATTACAAAAAGTATTAGGCACTTCTCGTACTGAATCAATGTCTGCAACAGCCAATATCTTCGTTGGACAAACAGAAGCACCACTGGTGGTTCGCCCCTATATTGCTAGAATGACAACCTCAGAACTTTTTGCGGTGATGTGTGGTGGATTAGCATCAGTGGCAGGTTCGGTACTGGCAGGTTATGCAAGTATGGGTGTGCCATTGGAGTATTTGATCACCGCTTCATTTATGGCGGCACCAGGTGGTTTACTCTTCGCAAAACTCTTGGTTCCTGAAACAGAAACACCTGATGATCAAAAAGATGCTTTTGATAACTTAAGTGATGAAGAAAAACCCGCTAATATTATTGATGCTGCGGCATCAGGGGCTTCTTCAGGATTACAACTTGCGTTAAACGTAGGTGCAATGCTACTCGCTTTTGTCGCATTAATTGCCTTAATTAATGGTATTCTTGGCGGAATTGGTGGCTGGTTCGGTTATGAAGACTTCTCGCTAGAATTAATCTTAGGCTGGGTATTTGCACCAATCGCCTTCTTAATTGGTGTGCCTTGGAGTGAGGCAACCATTGCTGGCTCTTTTATTGGTCAAAAACTGGTGATCAACGAATTCTATGCTTACTCGGAGTTTAGTAAATATCTGCAAGATGAATCACAATTAGCAGCAGCGGGTTTAATGGCCTTGTCTGAACAAACAAAAGTGATTATCTCTTTTGCGCTGTGTGGATTTGCTAACCTTTCCTCTGTTGCGGTATTACTGGGTGGTTTAGGGGGAATGGCACCAAACCGTCGTAAAGATGTCGCACGCTTAGGTATGAAAGCCGTTTTAGCGGGTACACTCTCTAACTTAATGAGTGCAACCATCGCCGGCTTCTTTTTTGCATTAACCGCAATGGCTGTGGTTGCTGCTTAAATAAGAAAGTATTTACAGAGCAGATAGGTAATTGCTTATCTGCTCTTTTTGTTTGTTTTCTGTTGTAATGTTAACTACCTTTATATATATGTGAGTTACTTCGCAACTTGTAGAGAAGTTAGCCAATTAATGAGTCATTTCATTAAAAGTAAAAGTTTTTACGTTATAAAGACGACTTACTGACTTTATTCGAGTAACATTAAACCAGAAAATAAAATTTTTGTGATTCTGATCACAATTTAATGTCTTTAGTTGCAAGTTTGATTTTATTATTGTGACAGAAAGCACATCTAATTGTTCTCTAGCGTGTTCAAATAAGATGTGCTGAAACTTCATGGAATGGCGAAAGCTCAATGACGGGTCGCCGAAGTGAGCATAGCGCGGTGAGAGGGAGCTCAGCTGTCGTTGTAGCACTTGTTACAACCACATCTTCAAGGAACCAAGTCCGCTCGCCAACAAAATTAATCGCTAACCTTAAAGCGTATGCCCATAGAGGGCTTGAGAAACATCGTTGGAGAGTTTTATGACAGATTTAACCGCTGCAGCGCGCCTTGCGCTGTCTTTGATGGATTTAACCACCTTAAATGATGACGACACTGATGAAAAAGTGACAAAACTATGTCATCAGGCGAAAAGCCCAGAAGGTAATACAGCCGCAATCTGTATCTACCCACGCTTTATTCCACTGGCACGTAAAGTATTACGTGAACAGGGAACACCAGAAATTCGTATTGCAACCGTAACTAACTTCCCTCATGGTAATGATGATTTAGATATCGCATTAGCTGAAACTAATGCAGCATTAGCTTATGGTGCTGATGAGGTTGATGTTGTTTTTCCTTACCGCGCATTAATGGCAGGTAATGAACAAATCGGTTTTGATATCGTTAAAGCATGTAAAGACGCTTGCGCTAAAGCGGGTGCTTTACTGAAAGTTATTATTGAAACGGGTGAGTTGAAAGATCCTGCGCTCATTCGTAAAGCATCTGAAATCTCAATTAAAGCAGGTGCTGATTTTATCAAAACATCCACAGGTAAAGTGCCTGTTAATGCAACACTGGAAAGCGCTGAATTAATGCTTCAAGTGATCCACGATATGGGTGTTGGCAAAGAAGTTGGTTTTAAACCAGCGGGTGGGGTACGTACAGCTGAAGAAGCTGCGCAATACCTTGCATTAGCAAACCGTATTATGGGCGATAACTGGGTTGATGCTCGCCACTTCCGTTTTGGTGCATCAAGTCTGTTAGGTAATTTATTAGCCACACTCGGTCATGGCGAACAAAAATCGTCTAGTGGTTATTAATTCATTTATGAAGTATGCCTACCCTACAATGGGTGGGCGTTATCAATGCTATAACACCAGGAGGTTGCAGTGTTTCTTGCCCAAGAAATTATTCGTAAAAAGCGTGATGGTCATCCTTTAACTGAAGAAGAGATCCGTTTTTTCATTAATGGCGTCAGAGATAATACTGTTTCTGAAGGTCAAATTGCAGCACTTGCAATGACAATTTATTTTCATGATATGACCATGCCTGAACGTGTGGCTTTGACATTAGCCATGCGTGATTCCGGTACTGTACTAAACTGGAAGAGTCTAAACTTAAATGGTCCTATTGTTGATAAACACTCAACAGGCGGTGTTGGCGATGTTACATCACTGATGTTAGGGCCAATGGTAGCTGCTTGTGGTGGTTATGTTCCGATGATTTCTGGTCGTGGATTAGGTCATACTGGTGGAACTCTTGATAAGCTTGAGGCTATTCCCGGCTTTGATATTTTCCCTGATGATGAAAAATTCCGCGATATTATTCGTCATGTTGGTGTAGCAATTATTGGGCAAACCAATTCATTAGCACCTGCTGATAAACGCTTTTACGCTACACGTGATATTACTGCTACCGTTGATTCAATTCCGCTTATCACTGCATCTATTTTAGGTAAAAAATTAGCTGAAGGTTTGGATGCATTAGTGATGGACGTTAAAGTTGGCTCAGGTGCCTTTATGCCAACATATCAGAAATCGGAAGAGCTAGCAGAATCAATTGTACAAGTAGCAAATGGCGCCGGATGCCAAACTACAGCACTACTGACTGATATGAATGAAGTATTAGCATCAAGTGCAGGTAATGCAGTAGAAGTCCGTGAAGCAGTACAATTCTTAACGGGTGAATACCGTAATCCACGCTTATTTGAAGTTACGATGGCACTGTGTGTAGAAATGTTAGTGTCAGGTCGTTTAGCTGACTCACGTCAACAAGCTCGCCAAAAACTGCAAGATGTACTGGATAACGGTAAAGCAGCGGAAGTCTTTGCTCGTATGGTTGCAGCCCAAAATGGTCCTACAGATTTTGTTGAAAACTACAATAAATACCTGCCAACGGCGGTATTAAGTAAGCCTGTATTTGCTGAGAAAGCCGGTTTTGTCACAGAAATGGATACCCGTGCTTTAGGTATGTCAGTTGTGACTTTAGGCGGTGGTCGCCGTAAAGCAACTGATGCTATTGATTACAGTGTTGGATTAAGTGAAATCGCGGCACTAGGAACAGAAATCAATACAGATACACCACTCGCGATGATCCATGCCAATAGTGAAAAATCATGGCAAGAAGCTGCGGCAGAAGTCCGTAAAGCGATGGTAATTGGTGAGACAAAACGTGAAACGTCACCAATGGTGTATCGCCAAGTCAGCGAATAAGAACTCAATGATGATTTATAAGTGACATATCCGTGGTCTACGGAAAATGACACAGGAGAGAGAATTATGAAACGTGTACATATCATGGTATTAGATTCCTTTGGTATCGGTGCTGCTGGTGATGCGGAGAAATTCGGTGACCAAGGCGCAGACACTTTAGGACATATCGCACAAGCATTTGCAGAAGGTAAAGCGGATAAAGATGGTCGTAAAGGTCCTCTTCACCTACCTAATCTTTGCCGTTTAGGTTTAGGTAAAGCGGCTGAAGAATCAACAGGTAAATTCCCTGTTGGTTTAGACAAAGATGCGGAAATTATTGGTGCTTATGGCTACGCGAGTGAGATCTCTTCTGGTAAAGATACACCGTCAGGCCACTGGGAAATCGCGGGTGTCCCTGTATTATTTGATTGGGGATACTTTAAAGATTTGAAAAACTCTTTCCCTCAAGAGTTGCTAGACAACATTGTTAAACGTGCCAATTTGCCGGGTTATTTAGGTAACTGTCACGCTTCTGGTACGGTTATTCTGGATGAACTGGGTGAAGAGCATATGAAAACTGGGAAACCTATTTTCTATACTTCTGCTGACTCCGTTTTCCAAATTGCTTGTCATGAAGAGACCTTCGGTTTAGATAAATTATATGAGCTATGTGAAATTGCTCGTGATGAACTAAACAAAGGTGATTACAACATCGGTCGTGTCATTGCTCGTCCATTTATTGGCGACAAACCAGGCAATTTCTCACGTACAGGTAATCGTCATGATTTAGCTGTTGAGCCACCAGCACCAACTATGTTGAAAAAACTGGTTGATGAAAAACAAGGCCACGTTGTCTCTATCGGTAAAATTGCTGATATCTATGCAAATGTAGGTATTACTAAGAAAGTGAAAGCAACAGGTATTGATGCTCTGTTCGATGCAACGATTGAAGAGATGAAATTAGCGGGTGATAACACTATCGTTTTCACTAACTTTGTTGATTTCGACTCATCTTATGGTCACCGTCGTGATGTTGTCGGTTATGGTGAAGCACTCGAATTATTCGACCGTCGCTTACCTGAGCTGATGGAATTAGTGAAAGAAGATGATATTTTGATCCTAACCGCAGACCATGGTTGTGACCCAACTTGGCAAGGTTCAGATCATACCCGTGAACACATTCCGGTTCTGGTCTATGGGCCAAAAGTTAAACCAGGTTCATTAGGTCACCGTGAAACTTTTGCTGATATCGGACAAACTGTTGTGAAATACTTCGGTTTATCACCAGTAGAATACGGTAAAGCAATGTTTTAATTTTACTTCGGTAGGCATAGCAATATGTCTACCGAATTATATTTGAATAGTGAAAGATCAATATTAAAAGGAAGAATTATGGCTACCCCTCATATTAACGCAGAAATGGGCGATTTTGCTGATGTCGTTTTAATGCCGGGCGACCCGCTTCGTGCTAAATACATTGCTGAAACTTTTTTACAAGACGTACGTCAAGTAAATAATGTTCGTGGCATGTTAGGTTTTACTGGTACGTATAAAGGCCGTAAAATTTCTGTAATGGGCCACGGTATGGGTATTCCTTCCTGCTCAATTTATGCTAAAGAGCTAATTACTGATTTTGGTGTAAAAGTGATTATTCGCGTGGGTTCATGTGGTGCGGTATTACCAGATGTTGAATTACGTGATGTTGTGATCGGTATGGGAGCATGTACAGATTCTAAAGTTAACCGCTTACGCTTTAAAGACCAAGATTTTGCGGCTATTGCTGATTTTGAATTAGTACAAAATGCTGTATCTGCTGCGAAAGCAAAAGATATTAAAGTTCGTGTGGGTAATATTTTCTCAGCGGATCTTTTCTACTCGCCTGATCCAGAAATGTTTGATGTGATGGAAAAATACGGCATCTTAGGTGTTGAAATGGAAGCTGCAGGTATTTATGGTGTAGCTGCGGAATATGGTGCACGTGCCCTGACAATTTGTACTGTTTCTGATCACATTAAGAAAGGTACACAAACAACCTCAGAAGAGCGCCAAACTACCTTTAATGAAATGATTGAAATTGCATTAGAATCTGTTCTGTTATTAGAAGACTAATTGATACATTTCGTTGCTTAAATTGAATTGAAACCCAATGTTGCATTGGGTTTTTTTATGTCTATTTTTCTTTTTATTCATTTGATTTTTAACTTTATTTAATATAATTAGGATTTTTACTAAGTATATTTATATAGAAAATAATCGGTGATTAACTTCACATCATTGAAACTGTTTTTACATGAGTGGTTAGCATTTTTGTAACATAAAGTGCAATATAATAACGACTACAAGGATCCTCATGTGCTAACGATTATCGGATTACTCATTATTATTTCTATTGTGACATTACTAATGATGGGGAAAACAAGCCCAATTATTGCAATGTCGGTCATACCATTAATTGGTGCGCTTGTCGCAGGTTATTCATTTACTGAAATATCTACTTTTTTTGAATTAGGTATTAAAAAGGTGAGTAGTGTCGCAACGATGTTTTTATTCGCGATACTTTTTTTTAGCATAATGAAAGATCTGCATATTTTTAACCCTCTGATCCGTATGATGATCAGTATCACCCGTGGCAATGTCATTATAGTGTGTATTGTCACAGCGTTAGTCGCGGCTGTTGTACATTTAGATGGTTCGGGTGCGGCGACATTCTTAATTATTATTCCTGCTTTTTTACCGCTATATCGCCGTTTAGGTATGAGCCCTTATCTTATGTTGCTAATTATGTGCACCAGTATGGGGGTGATGAATATGGTACCTTGGGGAGGGCCTTTAGGTAGAGCCTCGGCTGTAACCGGTATTTCGGCTGCGGAATTGTGGCAAAAGATCATCCCAGTGCAGATAATTGGTATTTTTGGCTCGATGCTTTTTGCCGCGGTGATGGGGGTGCGAGAAACCAAACGTATTGCTAAAGCAAAACTAAAAGGGACTACGCCTTATGAGCAAGATTCTTTATTAAGACAATTTGATGAAGATCAGCCAGAAACAGGAACAGAAAAACCACAAAAATTTTGGATCAACCTTCTGTTAATTATCGGCTCAATCACGTGTTTAGCCTTAGGATTATTTTCGGCACCTTATATTTTTATGGTTGCATTATCAGCCGCTCTAGTGATCAACTATCCTAAGCCGAAAGATCAAATAGCGATAATTAATCATCATGCTCCTCAAGCACTCTCTATGGTAGCAATTATTTTAGCGGCAGGTGCTTTTTTAGGCATCATGTCTAATGGGAAAATGCTGGAAGCTATTGCCCTCGATTTAGCAGCAGTATTACCTTCTCATTGGGTCGATAATTTGCATATTGTTGTGGGTATATTAGGCGTTCCCATGGATATCTTTACCAGCACTGATGCTTATTATTTTGCGCTATTGCCTATTGTGCAGGAGGTCACAGCTAGTGGTGGTGTCCATGTTGCTGATGTTGTGTATGCTATGGCCATAGGTAATAATGCCGGAACCTTTGTAAGTCCATTCTCACCAGCCGCTTGGCTTGCTATGGGGCTTGCAGGCACTGATATGGGTAAACATTTACGTTACTCATTTGGTTGGATTTGGCTATTTAGCTTCTTTACCCTAGGTGTTGGCACATTATTGGGACTGTTTTAACTTTTGTAGATTAAGGACGAATTCTAATTAATAAAGCGGGAAGAAATACTGTTCCCGCTTTATGTATTAATCCCCATCTCAATTTGATTTTCCTACTCAATCTTCTATCAGCTATTTCAGCTGTATCATCATTATTATCAGTTTATTGGTAAAGTTCGTTATCATCGCTTACCAATACTATTTGCCCTAACAGTTTAATATATTAAGTTTTTAACTTATGCTAATTTTTTAATTATTTTTAGTATAAATAACTAATGTTATTGACTTGATTGTTTTTATTAAGCCTCTTTAGCATCATTAACTATTATTTT
>NZ_CAWQOK010000061.1:0-27707 GCF_963896075.1 Proteus sp. G4415 | reverse complement strand
GATTCAGACATCAGTCTGAACGCAGTAGGGATCCACGTCCTTTAGGGCGTGGAGGATGTCAATATCTTGAAATAGATAGTTTAGAAAAATAAGTGCTAAATATATTTTAAAAAGATAAAACCACATATCTATCAATTTGATATGTGGTTTTTATTTAAATAAATCAGAATGTGAGCCAGTTCTGTCAAAATGAACAGTATCATTGTCTATTTTATAAATAAGTAGCCAATCAGGTTCGATATGAAGATCTCGACGAGGCTTCCAGTTTCCTGTTAATGGATGATCTTTCAATTGAGCAGGTAGTCGTTTTCCTTGCACTAATAGTAATATAATCTCTTTTAGTTTATTAATATCCTTTCCTCGCTTTTCTGCGAGTTTTAAGTCTTTTTTAAATTGTCCTGAATAACTCACTTTTCGCATTTAGATATCCAATTTTTTGAATAAATCATGGGCATCTTCAGCATAAAAAACATCATCACCTTTATCTGTTTTTGCAAAAGTGTTTAATGTTTTTTCATTTGGTTGTGTTTGATTACTTTCCACATAAACTCGAATGAGATCTCTTAAGATTTGAGAGGCTGGTCTGTGTTTATTTCGAGCTATTGCAACAAAAGCCTCTTTGAGCTCTATATCAACTTTAGTGGCTATTAATTCGCTTTTTATACTCATAATATACACCTCCATATTTGTTTGAATATTATACAAAGTAAAACTTTATTAAACAAGGTTAAACTTCCTTTACCTAGAGAAATAAAGCTCAAAAAACTGAACCATTTTCCTATGCGCTTTCTGCTACAATGACTCCCCGTGATATTCTTGGTTAATGAAGTTTGGAAAAAGTATGCGATTAAATCCCGGTCAGCAAAAAGCAGTTGAATATGTGTCAGGTCCTTGTCTGGTCTTGGCGGGAGCCGGCTCGGGTAAAACACGAGTGATAACCAATAAAATTGCTTACCTTATTCGTCAATGCCGTTATTCTGCTAAGCAGATTGCTGCGGTGACTTTTACCAATAAAGCGGCGCGTGAAATGAAAGAGCGTGTTGCTCAAACATTGGGAAAACAAGAGGCGAAAGGATTAATGATCTCGACCTTCCATACATTAGGATTGGAGATTATTAAGCGAGAATACAAAGCATTAGGCATAAAATCCAACTTTTCTTTGTTTGATGATCAAGACCAATCCGCATTATTAAAAGAATTAACGGTAGATTTATTAGAAGAAGATAAAGATTTGCTATCACAGTTAAAGAGTCAAATCTCTAACTGGAAAAATGACATGCTTACACCTGAGCAAGTGATTGGTAGAGCACAATCGCAACAAGATCATACTTTTGCCGAGTGTTTTCGACGTTATGAGCAACATTTACTAAGCTGTAATGTATTGGATTTTGATGACTTAATCAGTAAGCCTACCTTGCTATTACGTACTAATGAAGAAGTCAGGGCGCGCTGGCAACAGCGTATTCGTTATCTGCTGGTGGATGAATATCAAGATACCAATACAAGCCAATATGAGTTGGTGAAATGGTTAGTGGGCGAAAGAGCCCGTTTCACTGTGGTGGGGGATGATGATCAGTCTATTTATTCATGGCGTGGTGCGCGTCCCCAAAATCTGGTGCTATTGCAAAAAGATTTCCCACAGCTAAATGTGATCAAACTGGAACAAAATTATCGGTCATCAGGGCGTATTTTAAAATCAGCTAATATTTTAATTGAAAATAATCCCCATGTATTTGAAAAACGGCTGTTTTCAGAATTAGGTTATGGGGATGAGCTACGAGTATTAACCGCTAATAATGAAGAGCATGAAGCTGAGCGTGTAGCGGGGGAACTGATTGCCCATCATTTTATTAATAAAACTAATTATAAAGATTACGCAATACTCTATCGAGGTAATCACCAGTCGCGTATTTTTGAAAAGTATTTGATGCAAAATCGCATTCCTTATCGCATTTCGGGTGAAACCTCGTTTTTTTCCCGTGAAGAGATCAAGGATATTTTGGCTTACTTAAGAGTGATCACTAATCCGGATGATGATGCTGCATTCTTACGTATCGTCAATAAGCCTCGTCGTGAAATAGGCCCGATGACTATCCAAAAGTTGGGGGAGTGGGCTAAAGTCCGTGATAAAAGCTTATTTAATGCTTGTTTTGACTTGGGATTAAGCCAAACGTTAACAGGGCGAGGTTTAAGTGCATTACAGGCTTTTTCACAGTGGATGGCGCGAATTGTACAACAATCAGAGCGTGAGCCTTTGCTTGCTGTACGTGATTTGCTTCATGAAATGGATTATGAAAGTTGGTTATATGAAACCTCTAGTAGCGCGAAAGCGGCTGAAATGAGAATGAAAAATATTAACCAGCTTTTTTCTTGGATGAGTGAAATGCTTGAGGGGGATGAGCTACATGAACCCATGACGCTCTCTCAAGTGGTCAACCGTTTTACTCTGCGCGATATGATGGAGCGTGGCGAAACCGATGAAGAGTTAGATCAAGTGCAATTAATGACACTTCACGCCTCAAAAGGACTGGAATTTCCACATGTTTTTCTGGTTGGCATGGAAGAGGGGATCTTGCCTCATCAAAGTAGTATCGATGAAGATAACGTTGAAGAAGAGCGGCGTTTAGCTTATGTCGGTATTACTCGAGCACAAAAGACATTAACTTTCACATTATGTAAAGAGCGACGTCAATACGGTGAATTAATTCGTCCAGAGCCCAGTCGTTTTCTATATGAATTGCCTCAAGACGATCTCCATTGGGATACCAATAAAAAGAAAGTGTTAAGTGCTCAAGAAAAGCAAGAAAAAGGGCAAAAAGGGGTCGCTGGGCTTAAAGCGATGTTGGCGAGACATAAACCTTAGCTGTCTGTCAGTAAAAAATAAAATCCCTTACTTGCATGATAAGTAAGGGATTATTTTGAATCTAGTTAGACGTTTTAACCTATGCGTGAGTTATTTTGCTCTTCAAGCATTAATGGCCAATGAACGTAGCTTTGTAACTGCATCTCTTCATGAAGATTTTCCGCACGTAAAGGATGTTCAGCAATCCATTGATGTGGCAAGGTAATGATTAATTTTTCATCTTCAGTACGTAAACGCAGTGCAGGTAAAGTATCATCACGACGACGACTGGCAAAAATAATTGCTAGGCGAAGTAAACGTACCAAGCGGTATGCTTGATTTATCGGTAGCGCATTTTGCTGATTCAAAGGTGCGAGATCGATAATCCCCTTCTGATTTCTTAAAAATGAGGCGATTAAACGTCGTTGCGCGGGTGTATAACCAGGTAAATCAAGGTGAGAAACTAAATAACTGGCATGTGAAGGCGCTTGGCGAAAATCAACACTTAAGCCGATTTCATGTAAGGCACAAGCGCTGGAAAGTAGCTCTCGACAGCGATTATCTAATTGCCAACTTTTACTGACTTGAATGAAAAAATGCTCTGCTAATTGTTGAACACGATGGGCTTGCTCAATATCAATTTGGAAACGGCGCTGAATATTACGCAAAGTACGTTGACGAATATCTTGCTCAATAGGTAAATGCAACATACCGTAGACTAAGCCTTCACGTAGTGCACCACCGGCTAAGATCATATTTTCAATATGCAGGGTTTCAAAAATAGCGATCAGAATGGCTAATCCGCTAGGGAAAACAAGCGCTCTTTCGAAAGTAAGGCCTTCGATTTCTAACTCTTCAAGCTTGCCACACTCAATGGCTTTTTGTTTCAGTCGCTCTAATTTAGGTAAGGTAATTAATTCATCCATTCCTTGAGCAATCATGATCTCTTGTAATGCTTGAACGGTGCCCGATGCCCCCACACAAACCTGCCAACCTTGTTGGATAAGTTTTTTTGCCACAGGTGCAAGGATAGCTTTTGCTGCCTGTTGTGCTTGAGCAAAGTTTTCTTCTGTTAATGAGCGATCGCTAAAATAGCGCTCTAGCCATGTTACACAACCCATGCTCAAACTCATTAGCTGTGTTGTTTTAGCCCCCGTACCGGTGACTAATTCTGTGCTACCGCCACCAATATCTACCACCAAGCGCTGTTCTGCACCACCCGTTGTATGGGCAACACCACGATAGATAAGGCGTGCTTCTTCCTCACCACTGATAACATGAACCGTATTGCCTAATATTTCAGACGCTTTAGCGACGAAAATATCTGCATTTTTAGCAATACGTAAGGTCGCAGTTGCAACGACTCGGATTTGTTCTGCGGGAATATCTCTGAGATATTCAGAAAACAGTCGCAAGCATTGCCAACCACGCTCCATAGCCTGCTCTGACAGCTCGTTTTCTTTATTTAGGCCAGCAGCAAGTCTGACTTTACGTTTAACGCGAGATAATACTTGGATAGATCCCGCGATTTCACGAACGACTAACATATGAAAGCTGTTAGAGCCTAAATCGATAGCAGCATAAAGTGATGAGGATTTCAGCATAATTTATGAGTGACTCGGGCGTTTATTACGGTTATTACGTTGAGTATTATTTCCTCTACGAGGTGCCGAATTATTACGACGAGGCTGACCTTGACGAGGACGATGACGACGTTTTGGCTCAGGTAAATCAGTTAATAATGCATCACTGTTATATTTACTAACAGGAATAGCATGTTGAATATAGGTCTCAATCGCCGGTAAATTCAACGCGTATTCTTCACAGGCTAAGCTAATAGAGTTACCACTTTTACCCGCACGTCCAGTTCTACCTATACGGTGTACATAATCTTCACAGTCATCAGGTAAATCATAGTTAAAGACATGTGTTACAGAAGGTATATGAAGACCACGAGCTGCAACATCGGTTGCCACAAGAATATCAATATTACCTTGGGTAAAATCTTCTAGGATACGCAGACGTTTTTTCTGTGGCACGTCACCTGTTAATAGACCTACGCGGTGTCCATCTGCGGCAAGATGCGCCCAAATATCATCACAACGATGTTTGGTGTTAGCAAAAATAATACAGCGCTCTGGCCACTCTTCTTCAATTAAGGTTTGCAGAAGACGCATTTTTTCTTCATTAGAAGGATAGAACAGCTCTTCTTTTATGCTAAACCCAGTTTTTTGTTCAGGTTCAACTTCTACATATTCAGGGTTATTCATCTGCTCGAAAGCTAACTCTCTGACACGATATGAGAGTGTGGCGGAAAAGAGCATATTCATACGCTCTGCGGCATTTGGCATGCGACGGAATAACCAGCGAATATCTTTAATAAAGCCCAGATCGTACATTCTGTCTGCTTCATCAAGTACGACAACTTGAATAGCGTTAAGATTAATGTGACCTTGTTTTACATAGTCAATTAAACGGCCCGTGGTACCGATAACGATATCTACACCGTTATTTAATACTTTAAGTTGTTCGTCATAGCCATCTCCACCATAGGCTAGACCCATTTTAACACCAGTGCTTTGTGCTAAAGGTTGTGCATCTGTATAAATTTGCACAGCTAATTCGCGCGTTGGCGCCATAATCAGTGCACGAGGTTGATTCTTTTCATGCCCTTCTTTTGCAGGGTGAGTTAAAAGATAATGAAACGTCGAGGTTAAAAACGCCAACGTTTTTCCTGTTCCTGTTTGGGCTTGCCCAGCAATGTCATGACCTTTCACAGTGATAGGTAACGTCAATGCCTGAATTTGTGTACAATTAGAGAACCCTTTTTTCTCAAGGGCTTCTATCACTTTTGGATGCAAGGCGAAGTCGGAAAACTTCTTTTCTGTCAAATATGTTTTGCTCATAATGTAATAGAATATCAGTTATAGGTTGCATTACAAAAGGATATCCGCTGAAATGCTGATAGTCTTTTGTTATTTAATGTTACACTGGTACGGTCAATATTATTCTTTGGAGTAGAACAATGAGCGATAAAATCCTTCACTTATCTGACAACACATTCGATGTTGATGTATTACAAGCAACCGGCCCCGTGCTCGTTGATTTCTGGGCTGAATGGTGCGGCCCATGTAAAATGATTGCTCCTATTCTAGATGAAGTTGCAACAGAATACGCGGGTAAATTAACAGTTGCGAAGCTAAATATCGATGAAAACCCTGCGACAGCACCAAAATACGGTATTCGTGGTATCCCTACACTGATTTTATTCAAAAATGGTGCAGTTGCTGCGACTAAAGTTGGTGCATTGTCAAAAACTCAATTAAAAGAGTTCTTAGACGAAAATATCTAATTTGATTTAAAGCACCAAAATAACGAAGGACGTTTAGATCTTGTTGGTATTTCTGTTACTGACCGCTAGACGTCCGCTTCGAAGCATGATAAGTTAGCGCCACTTACTTACATAATATAGCGGATTTTATTGGTCATATGATATGACATGGTTAATAAGTCTGAGATATTAAATATCAGGTTCAGATTGTTAGAGCTTTGATATAAACTATTTGAATATTGTATTTGAATAAACTATAAGTAATCTGAATTCATCTAACCAGTCCGGTTGTCTTAGAATAATCTATAGTATTCAAGGAATATAATTTTTCTATATATGTTCCTAACCCATAACTGAAAGTACAATCATCTTGTTACGGCAATGGATGTCACTTTCTGGGGACAGTGTTGTGACTGGTCTATATAGCATTAACATGCTTTCTAACATTATCACGATGTTTATACTGATGTTATAAAGTAGTAATCTGTAATTTTACACATGACGAAACTGACAGCGATTCGCTGTTATACTATTCACGTTCATAGTTCGAGAGTTACCCCGAGTTATTAAGAACCCACCATTATGAATCTTACCGAATTAAAAAATACGCCGGTATCAGAACTGATAGCACTTGGCGAAAATATGGGGCTAGAGAACCTAGCTCGAATGAGAAAACAAGACATCATTTTCTCTATCTTGAAGCAACATGCCAAAAGTGGAGAAGATATTTTCGGTGATGGAGTGCTGGAAATACTACAGGATGGCTTTGGCTTCCTACGTTCCTCAGACAGTTCCTACCTTGCTGGCCCAGATGATATCTATGTTTCTCCAAGTCAAATCCGTCGTTTTAACCTTCGCACTGGTGATACCATAGCAGGGAAAATTCGCCCACCTAAAGAAGGTGAACGCTATTTTGCCCTCCTTAAAGTGAATGAAGTTAACTTTGACAAACCAGAAAACGCCCGCAGTAAAATCCTCTTTGAAAACTTAACACCATTACATGCTAATAACCGCTTACGTATGGAACGTGGTAATGGTTCTACCGAAGATTTAACTGCCCGTGTACTCGACTTGGCTGCACCTATTGGTCGTGGACAACGTGGTTTAATCGTTGCCCCACCAAAAGCGGGTAAAACAATGTTGCTACAAAATATTGCGGCCAACATTGCTCATAACTATCCTGATTGCGTATTAATGGTACTTCTTATTGATGAACGTCCTGAAGAAGTCACAGAGATGCAACGTTTAGTTAAAGGTGAAGTTATTGCCTCTACCTTTGATGAGCCAGCATCTCGTCATGTGCAAGTAGCGGAAATGGTTATTGAGAAAGCCAAGCGTTTAGTAGAACATAAAAAAGACGTTATCATTTTATTAGACTCTATTACTCGTTTAGCCCGTGCTTATAACACCGTAGTACCTTCTTCAGGAAAAGTATTAACCGGTGGTGTGGATGCGAACGCGCTACATCGTCCAAAACGTTTCTTCGGGGCTGCTCGTAATGTAGAAGAAGGTGGTAGTTTAACCATTATTGCGACTGCATTGGTTGATACTGGCTCTAAGATGGATGAAGTTATCTACGAAGAGTTTAAAGGTACAGGTAATATGGAATTACACCTGTCGCGTAAGATTGCAGAAAAACGAGTATTCCCAGCAATTGATTACAACCGTTCAGGAACACGTAAAGAAGAATTACTGACATCGCAAGATGAGTTACAAAAAATGTGGATCCTGCGTAAAATTATCCACCCAATGGGTGAGATTGATGCAATGGAATTCCTCATTAATAAATTAGCGATGACAAAAACAAATGAAGAATTCTTCGACTTTATGAAACGCTCATAAAGTGTTATTACAAAATTGAGAGAGACAACAAAAAAAGAAAAAATTGTGTTGATGATAGAAAAATAAGTGATATCACACCAATTTAGAGGTTGTTAAACTCATTTACTTTGTGTAATTAACGATATGATAAAAACGCCACAAGTCAGTGGCGTTTTTTTTACATTGGACTTAGGTCTTTTATTATCATCGCAAAATGATAATTTGGTATGTATATTGCATATTTATAGTTTTAATAAAAATAGCGATAACATCAATAAAAATAGTTAAGGAAAATTTATTATTGATAAAGGGTGGTGGGTTACTGAGTAAACTCGTCGTGGTACAAGCTGGAGAAAGAATAAAAAACACATGGATGGGTAAATAACCAGCTATATTTATTATAGAGAACAGTACTGTGGATATACTAAAAATGAGCACAAATGTTTTTTACGTGTTCCTATTTTCTTTCGCTTTCCTATTTGTAGCTCGTAAGGTGGCAAAGAAGATTGGACTCGTAGATAAACCTAACTATCGTAAACGACATCATGGGTTGATCCCCCTTGTAGGTGGGATTTCAGTCTATTTTGGTATTGTTTTCGCTTTTTATGTTTCAGATATCTACATTCCTCACAAAGAGCTGTATTTGATTTGTGCGGGGATACTTGTTTTTATCGGTGCGCTTGATGATCGTTATGATATCAGTGTCAAAATCAGGGCAACTATCCAAGCGTTAGTGGGTATTGCTATGATGGTATTCGGTGGTTTAAAACTTGAATCACTTGGTCATGCTTTTGGGCCTTGGGATATGCATTTAGGGCCTTTTGGTTATATCGTCACGCTATTTGCTGTTTGGGCTGCAATCAATGCCTTTAATATGGTGGATGGTATTGATGGTTTATTAGGCGGTCTTTCTTGCGTTTCGTTTGGTGCGCTGGGTATTTTACTTTACCAAAGTGGAAGCTCTGCACTTGCGTTTTGGTGCTTCTCATTTATTGCCGCGATTTTACCTTATATCATGTTAAACCTTGGTGTTTGTGGTAAAAAATTTAAAGTCTTTATGGGCGATGCGGGAAGTACGCTAATAGGCTTTACTATTATTTGGCTATTAATTTCCTCTACTCAAGTTGATCCTCATCCAATCAATGCGGTTACTGCATTATGGATCATTGCTATTCCTCTTATGGATATGGTGGCAATTATGTACCGCCGTTTACGTAAAGGAATGAGTCCTTTTTCACCAGACCGTCAACATATCCACCATTTAATTATGCGAGCAGGTTTTACCCCTCGCCAAGCTTTTGTTTTGATCACGCTTGCAGCCGCGGTGTTGGCCGCTATTGGTATTATTGGTGAAAACTTATCTTTTGTACCAGAATGGGTAATGTTGGCATTGTTTTTGCTTGCTTTTGTTATGTACGGTTATTGCATTAAACGCGCGTGGCGAGTCGCTCGTTTTATTAAACGATATAAACGTCGCCTACGTAAAGCGACACAACTTAAGCATTAAATAAGCAGAGGTCTTTTAACGTGATGAACTCGGAAAATAACGTCTCCCGACAGGGGTTTTCACCCGATAATGAACTCGATATTCGAGGTCTTTGTTGTGCACTATGGTCAGGAAAACGCTGGATAATAGGGTTCGCGCTGCTTTTTGCGCTGATTGCATTAGGGGCATCTTACTTGATGCAACCTAAATGGAGCGCTATTGCGATGACAGAGAGACCTACTGTGAATAATTTAGGTAGTTATTATTCTCAGTCTCAGTTCTTACGTAATCTTGATACGCAAATTAATCCGTCTGTGACTGTTTCTCAGTTAAGTATCCCTGATGAAGCTTATCAAGAGTTTGTAACACAGATTTCAGCTTTTGATACACGACGTGAGTTTTGGCTGCAAACGGATTATTACAAACAACGTAAAGAAAATGATGCGCAAGCAGACGCGGCATTATTAGATGAGCTCATCAATAATATTCAATTTACACCGGCTGATGAGAAGAAATTGGTTAATGATCAATTGAAACTCATTGCTGAAACGGCCAACGATTCGAGTCAACTGCTCAATGAATATATCGCTTTTGCGAATAAACGTGCGGCAGAGCATCTAAATGAAGAAGTGATTGCCGCATGGGCAACTCGAACACAATCGATGAAAGCCTTAGTGAAACGCCAAGAAATGGCCGCTCAAGCTGCTTATCAACGACAAATTAATTTACTCAAACAATCGATTAAAGTTGCTGAGAAACAAGGTATTTCTCAAAAACAGACCTCGATTGCGATAGATGAATTACCGGATTCGAAGCTGTTTCTACTCGGCGTGCCTTTATTGCAATCACAGTTAGAAACATTAATGGCAACAGGACCAGATTTTGATAGTGATTATGATCAAAATACGGCAATGTTATCCACCCTCGCGGTAGGTGCTAAATTACAAGATAACTTCCAAACTTACCGTTTCTTACGTACACCTGAAGATCCTGTGAAACGAGATAGTCCTCGCCGTGCCTTTATGATGGTGCTTTGGGGTGCTATTGGTGTTTTAGTGGGCGCGGGTGTGGCATTAGTCAGACGTAGTTCATTAAAAAAATAATCATTATTACCTTTTTATCATTTTAATAATAACGAGACATCAGGTGTATTTTCACCTGATGCCCCTGAGAATAAGGGCATATTGCTTTCCCAAAAATAAGCAATATAACAAAGAAAAAAGAGAGCCACTGTGAAAGTGTTGACTGTTTTTGGCACACGCCCTGAAGCGATCAAAATGGCACCTTTAGTGCACGCTTTAGCAAATGATGATTCGTTTGAGGCGAAAGTTTGTGTTACGGCCCAACATCGAGAAATGCTTGATCAGGTATTAAATCTTTTCGAGATCAAACCAGATTATGATCTCAATATTATGAAACCAGGACAAGATTTAACAGATATAACCTGTCGCATTTTAGAAGGTTTAAAACCTGTTCTAGCGTCATTTCAACCTGATGTTGTGTTAGTACATGGTGATACAACCACCACTATGGCGGCAAGCCTTGCTGCTTTTTATCAACAAATCCCCGTCGGTCATGTTGAAGCGGGATTACGTACCGGTAATCTCTATTCTCCTTGGCCAGAAGAAGCGAATCGGACAATTGCCGGCCATTTGGCGATGTACCATTTTGCTCCCACTGAAACTGCAAAGTTAAATCTGGTGCGAGAAGCGGTTGCGGATAAAAATATTTTTGTTACCGGCAATACCGTTATTGATGCGCTATTTTGGGTTAGCGAGCGAGTGATGGGAAATCAAACCCTGCTCGATGAACTTGCTGTGCAATATCCCTTTATTCAGCCAGAAAGAAAGATGATCTTAGTTACGGGACATCGCAGAGAAAGCTTTGGGGGTGGTTTTGAGCGCATTTGCCAAGCATTAGCAGAGATTGCATTGGCTCACCCCGATGTTGAAGTTGTCTATCCTGTTCACTTGAATCCTAATGTAAGTGAACCCGTAAAGCGTATTCTGCATGGAATTAATAATATTAAATTAATTCAACCGCAAGATTACCTGCCTTTTGTTTATTTAATGAACCACGCTTACCTTATTTTAACTGATTCAGGTGGTATTCAAGAAGAGGCGCCTTCATTAGGTAAACCTGTTCTTGTTATGCGCGATACAACAGAGCGCCCTGAAGCAGTTGAAGCCGGTTCTGTGCGTTTAGTGGGTACAGATACTAAACGTATTGTTAGCGAAGTAACCTCTTTATTGACAGACGAAAACGCATATCACCAAATGAGTAAAGCAACAAATCCTTATGGTGATGGTCATGCCTGCCAACGTATTCTTGAAGCATTGAAAAATAATCAGGTGACATTATGAGTTTTGAAACTATTTCTGTTATCGGCCTCGGCTACATTGGATTACCAACAGCGGCAGCTTTTGCCTCTCGTAAAAAAAGTGTTATTGGTGTGGATGTTAACCAACACGCTGTTGATACCATTAATAAAGGTCAAATTCACATCGTTGAACCTGATCTGGATAAAGTGGTAAAACAAGCCGTTGAAGAAGGGCATTTAAAAGCCTATACCACACCACAACCCGCAGACGCTTACCTTATTGCAGTTCCAACCCCCTTTAAAGGCGAGCATGAACCTGATCTGGCTTATGTTGAAGCCGCTGCGCGTTCAATAGCACCTGTACTTAAGAAAGGTGATTTGATTATTTTAGAATCAACCTCACCCGTTGGAACAACAGAACAAATGTCACAGTGGCTTGCGCAGGCACGTGAGGATTTAACTTTCCCACATCAACAAGGTGAAAATGCCGATATTGATATCGCTTATTGCCCTGAGCGTGTATTGCCAGGACAAGTGATGGTTGAACTTATCCGCAATGACCGTGTTGTGGGGGGCATGAACCGTAAATCATCAGAGCGTGCCAGCGAGTTATACAAAATTTTCCTTGAAGGTGAATGTGTTATCACTAATGCCCGTACTGCAGAGATGTGTAAGCTAACAGAAAATAGCTTCCGTGATGTGAATATTGCATTTGCTAATGAGTTATCCCTGATCTGTGCCGACCAAGATATTAATGTGTGGGAGCTAATTAGTTTGGCTAATCGTCATCCTCGCGTGAATATTTTACAGCCGGGTCCTGGTGTCGGTGGACACTGTATTGCCGTTGATCCTTGGTTTATCGTGTCTCAAAATCCTAAACAATCACGCTTAATTCATACTGCCCGTTTGGTCAATGATGGCAAACCTGTATGGGTTATCGATCAAGTTAAAGCCGCTGTGGCGGATTGTTTAACTGAAACCGGTAAACGTGCTAACGAGATCAAAATTGCCTGCTTTGGTTTAGCCTTTAAACCTAATATTGACGATTTACGTGAAAGTCCAGCAATGAATATCACCCAACAAGTTGCTAACTGGCATAGTGGGAAAACATTTGCCGTAGAGCCAAATATTCATGAATTACCGACTAAATTAAAAGGTATCACTGAATTAGTCTCTACAGAGCAGGCATTAAAAGAGGCGGATATTGTTTTAATGTTAGTCGACCATCAACAGTTTAAAGCGATACCTGGTAGCCAAGTTACCCAAAAATGGATTGTCGATACAAAAGGAGTATGGCGTTGAGACGTATTTTAGTCACAGGTGGCGCCGGTTTTATCGGCTCCGCGGTTGTTAGACATATTATTGATAACACCAATGACAGTGTCGTCGTGGTAGATAAACTGACTTATGCGGGAAATTTAGAGTCACTTGCCCCAGTGGCAAACAGTGAACGTTACGCGTTTGAACAGGTTGATATTTGCGATCGCGCTGCACTTGATAGTCTATTTGCGCAATATCAACCAGATATCGTGATGCATTTAGCCGCGGAAAGCCATGTTGACCGCTCTATTGATGGGCCTGCAGCTTTTATTGAAACTAATATTGTTGGTACTTACACCTTATTAGAAGCTGCACGTCATTTCTGGTCAGTATTACCTGAAGATAAAAAAGCGGCATTTCGTTTCCACCATATTTCAACTGATGAAGTGTATGGCGATTTAGAAGGAACGGATGATTTCTTTACTGAAACGACACCTTATGCACCAAGTAGCCCTTATTCAGCTTCTAAAGCATCCAGTGACCACCTTGTACGAGCATGGTTGCGTACTTATGGCTTGCCAACATTGATCACCAATTGTTCAAATAATTATGGCCCTTATCATTTTCCTGAGAAATTAATCCCGCTGATTATTTTGAATGCAATTTCAGGAAAACCACTGCCTGTTTATGGCAAAGGTGAACAAATTCGCGATTGGCTCTATGTTGAAGATCATGCCCGTGCATTGTATTTAGTGGCAACAACGGCTCAACCGGGTAAAACATATAATATTGGTGGTCATAATGAACGCCGTAATATTGATGTAGTGACAACTATTTGTGAATTGCTCGAAGAGTTGCATCCTAATAAACCTGCTGGTGTGGCGAAATATGTTGATTTAATTACCCATGTAAAAGACAGACCGGGTCACGATCTACGCTATGCTATTGATGCCGCTAAAATTGCAGCAGAGTTAGGTTGGAAACCACAAGAGACCTTTGAGTCAGGTATTCGTAAGACGGTATTGTGGTATTTAAATAACCAAACTTGGTGGCAACGAGTACTAGATGGCTCTTATGCAGGAGAGCGTTTAGGACTGGGTGATTGATTACGTGAAGGATAAATGATGAAAGGTATTATTTTAGCGGGTGGCTCTGGTACACGCTTACATCCGATAACGAAAGGGGTATCGAAACAGCTGTTACCTATCTATGATAAACCCATGATCTATTATCCGCTCTCAGTACTTATGTTAGCGGGAATTCGTGATATTTTGATTATCACCACTCCTGATGATCTCACCTCATTTCAACGTTTATTGGGTGATGGCTCGGCATTTGGTGTTCATTTGCAATATAAAGTTCAGCCATCTCCTGATGGCTTAGCTCAAGCCTTTATTTTAGGGGATGAGTTTATTGGTGATGAGCACTGTTGTTTAGTCTTAGGCGATAATATCTATTTTGGTCAAGGGTTTAGCCCCAAACTAAAACAAGTTGCTCAACGTCAGCGCGGCGCAACAGTATTTGGTTATCAAGTGATGGATCCGGAGCGCTTCGGTGTTGTTGAATTTGATGATGATTTCAAAGTGCTGTCAATAGAAGAAAAACCTCAACAGCCTAAATCGAATTGGGCGGTCACTGGGCTTTATTTCTATGATAACCGCGTGGTTGATTTTGCGAAAAAGGTGAAACCTTCTGTTCGTGGTGAGCTTGAGATAACCTCGATTAATCAGATGTACCTTGAGTGTGGTGAGCTTAATGTGGAGCTATTGGGACGCGGTTTTGCTTGGTTAGATACGGGGACTCACGATAGTTTAATTGAAGCCAGTACTTTTGTACAAACCGTTGAAAAACGTCAAGGTTTTAAAGTGGCGTGTCTGGAAGAGATCGCTTGGCGTAATGGTTGGTTAACTGACGAACAAGTCAGAGAAAGCGCAAAATCACTCGCCAAAACAGGTTATGGCCGCTATCTATTGGATTTATTACATGTCCGTCCTCGCCAATATTAATTATCTTGAGTGGGAGAGCGATTTTTTCTCCCTCAATACAGGCCGTCTTGAGTTTAGTGCTCAAGCGCCTGTTTTAACACAAGATAGGCTTGAGCAATTTACGGTTGTTCATGCCAAAGTTGCTTCCTATGATCTTCTACTGATTGATAACTTAACGCAATTAGGATTTCAATTCGCTGAAGGTGAAATAGATTTCAAATTGCCAATTGGCACAGAAAATGCTTGTGAAAATATTGCTGAAATACATTTTCGCACTGCCAATGAAACTGATATCCCATTATTAATGACAACGGCTTCTGCGGCTTTTGTACAAAGTCGCTTTCGAGCGCCATGGTATCAAGAAGGTGATAGCAGCCGTTTTTATGCATTATGGGTAAAAAAAGCGGTTTTAGGCACTTTCGATGATAGCTGTTTATTGACGATGGATCGCGAAAATAAGGTTACAGGGTTTGTAACATTACGTCGGATTTCTGAGAGTGAAGCAAGAGTGGGATTACTTGCTGTAATGCCCAATAGAACAGGACAAGGCATTGGTAAGCAACTGATGTCGGTGGCGAAGTATTGGTGTCAACAGCAAGGTCTATCAACCCTCTATGTTGCAACACAAATTAGCAATATTGCAGCTTCGCGTTTATATACACAAAGCGGTGCTTTAATTGATAGCACTACTTATTGGTTATACAGGGGATAATATGATTCCGTTTAATAAACCACCCGTTGTTGGCACAGAATTAGAGTATATGAAACAGGCGATGGAAAGTGGCAAGCTCTGTGGTGATGGCAACTTCACAAAAAAATGTGAAAAGTGGTTAGAAGAACAATTTCATTGTCATAAGACGCTGTTAACACCTTCTTGTACAGCATCGTTAGAAATGGCGGCTATCCTTCTGGATATCAAACCCGGCGATGAAGTGATTATGCCGAGTTTCACTTTTGTTTCGACTTCGAACGCCTTTGTTTTACGTGGTGCAACTATTGTGTTTGTCGATATTCGTCCAGATACCATGAACCTTGATGAAACAAAAATTGAAGCGGCGATTACGGAGAAAACGCGTGCGATAGTGCCTGTTCATTACGCAGGTGTTGCCTGTGAAATGGATACCATTATGGCAATCGCCAAAAAGCATAACCTGTTTGTCGTTGAAGATGCTGCGCAAGGGGTAATGTCGACTTATAAAGGCAAAGCCTTAGGAACTATCGGTCATATTGGTTGCTATAGCTTTCATGAGACGAAAAACTATTCATCAGGTGGTGAAGGTGGGGCAACACTGATTAACGATCCGGCTTTAATTAATCGAGCGGAAGTGATCCGTGAAAAAGGCACCAATCGTAGTCAATTTTTCCGTGGGCAAGTTGATAAATACACTTGGCGTGATATTGGCTCTAGCTATTTGCTGTCTGATTTGCAAGCCGCTTATCTTTGGGCGCAACTCGAACAAGCCGATAAAATTAATGAACGTCGTTTAGCATTCTGGCAAATCTATTACGATGCATTAACGCCGTTAGCCGAACAAGGTTTGTTAACATTGCCTGTTGTACCAGACGGTTTAGAGCATAATGCCCATATGTTCTATATTAAACTTAATGATATAGAGCAGCGTACGGCTTTTAATGAGTATATGAAAGCACAGGGCGTCTTAACGGTATTCCACTATGTATCACTGCATACGAGTCCTGCCGGAATGAAGTTTGGTCGTTTTGATGGTAAAGATATTTTCACTACACAAGAGAGTGAACGCTTGGTGCGCTTACCGATGTTCTACAACATGACTGAAGAAGAGCAGCAAACCGTTATTCATCATATTCGTCATTTCTTTGCTTGATATGTCGTTAGCTAAAGCTTCAATTTGGACAGCTGGGTCAACCTTGATAAAAATCGGGGCTGGCCTGTTGGTCGTAAAGTTATTGGCGGTCTCCTTTGGTCCCTCCGGAGTGGGACTTGCGGGTAACTTCCGCCAATTAATTACCGTTCTTGGTGTACTGTCAGGGGCGGGTATTTTTAATGGTGTAACAAAATTGATTGCGCAATATCAAGATGATGCAGTACAACGCAAAAATGTGTTGGGTACATCATCATCAATGATATTGCTGTTTTCTACACTACTTGCCATTTTATTTCTTATTTTTACCACACCAATTAGTCGCGTTTTATTTGGTGATGACTATCTGCAATATCTAGATATTGTCAGAATGGTTGCCTTTATTCAGATGGGTATTGCCTATGCCAACTATTTTCTGGCGATATTAAAAGGTTATCGAGATGCATCTGGAAACGCTTTAGCGATTATTGCGGGAAGTTTAATTGGTGTTATTGCCTATTATCTCTGTTATCTCATTGCCGGTTATCATGGTGCATTAATTGGCTTAGCTTTAGTACCTGCACTGATTTTATTGCCAGCGATGGTTATCTTAATAAAACGTAAGCGTTTTGCTCTCAGTGAATTAAAACCAAGTTGGGATAAGGCTATCGCCAGTCATCTTGGTAAATTTACCATTATGGCGCTACTGACTTCTATCACTTTACCCGTCGCTTATATCATGATGCGTAATTTGTTAGCAGAACATTATAGCTGGGATGATGTTGGCATTTGGCAAGGGGTTAGCAGTATATCGGATGCTTATCTACAATTTATTACAGCATCATTTTCTGTTTACTTATTACCCACACTTTCACGATTAACGCAAAAAAGTGAGATAGCTAAAGAGATAACCAAGTCACTGAAATTCGTCTTGCCAGCGGTGGCAGTGGCTAGTTTTATGGTTTGGTTATTGCGAGATTTTGCCATTTGGTTGCTATTTTCTGAAAAATTTATCGCTATGCGAGAGTTATTTGCTTGGCAACTGGTTGGTGATGTGTTGAAAGTAGGGGCTTATGTTTTTGGCTATCTGGTGATTGCAAAGGCTGCTTTGCGTTTTTATATTCTGACAGAAGTGAGCCAATTTGCCTTATTAACGCTTTTTTCATGCTGGCTTATTCCTGAACATGGTGCTTTAGGTGCAGCTCAAGCCTATATGGCAACCTATATTATTTACTTCCTTCTCTGTAGTTCTGTTTTCGTGATTTATTGCAGGCGCAAATGACAACTTTGATTTACGTACTAGGTTCAGACATTGTGCATCATAACAACACAATGTTACGCTTTTTTAACGACCACCTCGTGACTGAGGCGGCATTAACGTATAAACCTCGTTTTATCGTTGCCAGTAAAGATAACTCGTTATCATCACTTTATCCTCATTTAGAGATTGAGTGTTTAGCGGATAAAAAACAAGTCGCGCAGAGAGTGGTAGCATTAGCTAAAGCAGATAGAAAACAACGTTTTCTATTTCTGGGGCAATTTAATGCGCCTATTTGGCTTGCTTTATTGATGGGCAAAATTAAACGTCATCAGTTCTGGTGGCATATTTGGGGTGCTGATCTTTATCAGGATGCTAAGCAATTAAAATTTAGACTGTTTTATCTATTGCGTAAACTTGCGCAAAAACGGGTTGGACGTGTGTTTGGTACACGGGGTGATCTAAATTATTTTGCTCAATCAAATGTTAATATCCCCGCGAATTTGCTCTATTTCCCAACAAGAATGGATCCGGCGCTGACGCTTACAGAAAAGAAGGCCGTTGATCCTCAGCATATTACCATTGTATTAGGTAACTCAGGCGATAAATCTAACTGCCATATCGATGCTTTAAATGCGATTGCTGAACAATTTGGTCATAAAGCAAAAGTGATCATTCCTATGGGATATCCCGCTAATAACGAGGATTATATTCAGCAAGTATCTGATGCAGCGACAAACTTATTTCCAATAGAACACGTTGAGGTATTACGACATAATCTTGCCTTTGATGATTATCTCGCACTCTTAAAAACCTGTGATTTAGGTTATTTTATTTTCCAACGTCAGCAGGGTATTGGTACGTTATGCCTGTTGATCCAATTTGGGATCCCTTTTGTGATTAGCCGTCAAAACCCATTTTGGCAAGACTTAACAGAGCAAAGTGTTCCCGTTTTCTTCTCTGGTGATAAACTTGATGTGGCGTTAATTGAAGAAGCGCAACGTCAATTATTGCTACTGGATAGGAAGAATATCACCTTCTTTGCACCTAACTTTATCCAAGGTTGGAAGCAATTGATTGAGATGAGCACAGGAGACACCCAATGACATCGGCGCAATTGGGGGGATTAACCCTTGTCTACTTTATTTCGTTGGGGTTTATTTTATTACTGACCTACCAAGAGTTCCGTCGGGTACGCTTTAATTTTAATGTCTTCTTCTCCATGCTTTATTTGCTGACATTCTATTTTGGATTTCCATTAACTTGTTTATTAGTCTTTCAGTTTGATGTGGCGGTTGTTCCTGTCGATGCCTTATTACACGCTCTATTAGCTGCTACTAGCTTTTATGCGATTTATTATGTCACTTATAAGGTAAGGCTAAGAAAAGCCTCTAGCGAGCCTTCTAGGCCGTTATTTACGATGAATCGGGTAGAGACCAACCTAACTTGGATACTGTTAGCGTTAATTGCTATCGTCACTGTGGGCATATTTTTCTTACAAAATGGCTTTTTACTCTTTAAGTTGAAAACATATAGCCAAATTTTTTCAAGCCAAGTATCAGGTGTGGCGCTAAAACGCTTTTTCTATTTTTTTATTCCTGCAATGCTGGTGGTCTATTTCTTAAAGCCCACACAACAACGTTGGCTTTTTTTCCTTTGTGCGACGGTCGGCTTTGGTATTTTGACCTATGTTATCGTCGGGGGAACACGCGCAAATATCATTATTGCGTTTGCACTATTTTTATTTATTGGCATCGTACGTGGTTGGATAACCTTATGGATGTTAATTGCTGCAGGTGTGATGAGCATTGTCGGTATGTTTTGGTTAGCACTAAAACGTTACGGGCTTGATGTCAGTGGTGCCGAAGCTTTTTATACCTTTTTATATCTGACTCGCGATACCTTCTCTCCTTGGGAAAATCTTGCATTATTGTTGAATAATTACGACAAAATCGAGTTTCAAGGACTCGCACCTATTATTCGCGATTTTTATGTGTTTATCCCTTCATGGGTTTGGCCACAAAGACCAGATGTCGTACTAAATTCAGCAAACTATTTTACTTGGGAAGTGCTTAATTATCATGCAGGACTTGCCATTTCACCAACGCTAATTGGCTCCTTGGTGGTGATGGGGGGCGTTGTATTTATCCCCTTAGGCGCGGTGGTTGTTGGGCTTATTATTAAGTGGTTTGATTGGCTCTATCAGCAGGGTTTAAATGAACACAATCGCTACAAATCTGCCATTCTTCAAGCATTTTGTTTTGGTGCTATTTTTAACATGATTGTTTTAGCGCGTGAGGGCGTTGATTCGTTTGTGTCTCGCGTGGTCTTTTTCTGTTTAGTATTTGGTGCCTGTTTAATTGCAGCCAAACTACTGTATTGGTTATTTGAAAGTGCAGGATTAGTTCGTCACTATGTTATTAATCAAGTGCGCAATAAACCTCGTTTAGAACAAAAGGAAAAGTAATGGATACAAATTCAATTCCGAAGTATTCCATCCGTGGGCACAATATCTGGGGATTTAAAGATATGGCGCATTTTTTGGATTATCTTTATCAAGGTGCGCAAATTAAAAGTGGCTCTTTAATTGCGATTAATGCAGAAAAAATCTTAACCGCAGAAACAGATAAAGGCCTAAATCAGTTATTAGATGAAGCGGATTATTTGTACGCCGATGGCATTAGTGTTGTTCGCGGCATTCGACGTAAATATCCTGATGCACAAGTGTCTCGTATTGCGGGAGCCGATTTATGGGAAGCTTTAATGGAGCGTGCCGGGAAAGAAGGCACACCGGTCTTTTTGGTTGGTGGCAAACCTCAGGTATTGGCGCAGACGGAAAGTAAATTAAAGGCACAATGGAATGTGAATATTGTCGGTAGCCAAGATGGTTACTTTACGCCACAAGATAGAGATGCACTTTTTGAACGTATCAAAGCTTCTGGGGCAAAGATTGTGACCATTGCCATGGGCTCACCTAAGCAAGAGCTATTTATTCGTGCTTGTCGGCAAGTACACCCAGACGCGTTATATATGGGCGTAGGTGGCACTTACGATGTTTTTACAGGACATGTTAAGCGTGCGCCAAAAGCGTGGCAAAATTTAGGCCTAGAGTGGTTATATCGTTTACTGTCACAACCTAGTCGGATCAAGCGCCAATTTAAGTTATTAAAATTTGTTGGTTATTACTATTCCAATAAATTGTAAGTTGCGTGAGTATTTTTTGTCGGCAATAAGTGTTAAATAGCAAAAATCGCAATCTTTACTGGTATCTTGATTGTTTGATTATTATACTAATGGGGCGTTGAGTGGGTAAAAACGCTCCATTTATCGACGAAATGCACAAACTATCGTCAAACAAACTTTTTTTTTCAAAAAGCACTAGACAGACAGTGCGTAAATCCGTACTATCCTCTCCCGCAACGGCGTGAAGCGCCCGTAGCTCAGCTGGATAGAGCGCTGCCCTCCGGAGGCAGAGGTCTCAGGTTCGAATCCTGTCGGGCGCGCCATTAAAGCGTGCTAAGAGTTACGGTGAAGAGCGTTGTTGTAGAAGTAGTAAGATAGCTGTTATGGTGGCTATAGCTCAGTTGGTAGAGCCCTGGATTGTGATTCCAGTTGTCGTGGGTTCGAGTCCCATTAGCCACCCCATCTTATCTTAGTTTTTGTTTATGCGAGGGTGGCGGAATTGGTAGACGCGCTAGCTTCAGGTGTTAGTGTCCTAACGGACGTGGGGGTTCAAGTCCCCCCCTTCGCACCATAAACAAGATAAGAGCAGTCATTCAGACGGCGAGTAGCGCAGCCTGGTAGCGCAACTGGTTTGGGACCAGTGGGTCGGAGGTTCGAATCCTCTCTCGCCGACCAATAAGAAAAAGCCTCGATATATATCGAGGCTTTTTTGCATTTATTATCAAGCTATTGACAGCAATATTGTCTTATTTCATTTATATTGTTGTATCTTCCTTTTGTCCTTTCTCTTTTGTCCTTTTGCTACTGTCCTAAGCACAATAGACCGTTTATCTATGATTCATGATTAAAGCAGGTTGTTGGCTCTTTTAGTTTAAAAAGGGAGATCATTAGGCTATTTGTTTACAGGGCAGTGTAAGTATATTAGTTAAAGATTATTAATAATTTGTATTACCGCCTGATTTTATACTACATAAAAAGAGCATCATGAGAAAGTTAAATGATTTATGTAACCGTATGAATTTAAATGAAATATTTTTTATTGTCGGTAAAAAACAACACATGGCAAATTTGATGTCGCTAAAAGGTGACATATAACTCAATGATTTTTATATATTATATACTGGTGTTAGCTTAACTGTCGTGAAACAGAGACGAGTTGGCAAATTTATTTTTTCTTTTTTATTTAACAATAGCCTGATAAAAATACGCTCTCTGATCTTTTATATTTTAAATACGCCATACAGGCGAAGGCGCCTAAAAAATTCAATTAGTTAGTTTTATGCTGTTTGGGAATTAATTTTTTATTGGCGGAAAATACAAGTTGGCACGCTAAATGCATTACTTATTCTGTAGATGCTCATTCCACTCCTTATGACAGCATATGACTTCATAAACCTAGGAATGATGCAGAGCCGATTATCGGTGCCTACGTCCACGTTATCGATGAAACACCATTCATCACCAACAGGACGAAACGTTGAGTGAGGCACCATCCGTCTGTAGACCTGATTGTATATTTTATGCACCTGTATTTTTTAATACGGGTGTTTTTTTGTCTGTTTTTTATCTCATCCCTTTTGAATTGATAACACTATCACGCTATTATCCAGCGCAAGGGTAAATAGGGGGTAGCATCACGATGATAAATAACCAAAAAGCGTATCTTGCGCAAGAAAGGCTCTTTTTGATAGATAAGTTTGGCCCATTATTGTTTTTTTTGATCCCGCTGATCATGCTGATTATCGGTGGAAAATCATGGGCGAAGTATGTCGCTTTTCTGTGTCAGGGGATCGCACTGATTTATATCGTGGTGTTTTACCAAGCAAGAAAATATTATTTGTCATTTCAACATGAAAATAACAAAGGGATACCTTATCGTTTTTATCGTATCGCTTGGGTCTATTTATTTTTAATTTTGTGTCTTGAAGTAGTACTACTGGTTCAACACGCTTTTTAAAAGTAATAAAAAACCCTCAATTTTGTGTTTGAGGGTTTTGGTCAATAAATGAAATGATGTATTTATTGCAGTGCTTTATTTGTTTTAGGCTCGTCAAAAATAACAGAGTCTTTTTTTAACGTCATTAATAGCGCATCTTTGCGTACTTTGGCTGACTCAACTGATTTATTCTGTTTATCTAGCACATCAGCCAACCACGCAAAATCATGAACATCTGGACGCTGTTTTAATGCATTGCGAAATGCTGTTTCTGCTTGTGCCCATTGCCCTTGTTGCATGGCAATTTGACCGACGGTGCTATTGAGTAATGGTGTCGGACCATGTTGTTTAATTAGTGAGTTAAGCACTTTTAATATTGAGTCTGGATCGCTGTTTTTTAAGCGCGGTAACAATAAGATCAGGCGTTCATCATAGTGACGTTTGATCCCATCTAAAATGATCGTCTGCGCAGTTTGCGGATCGTTGCACTCAATAAGGTGTTCTGCTAATACAAATCGTAGTCCGTTATCATGTTGGATCTTACGAGGCTGTGCCTTCCACCAATTTTTCAGTCCATCACAACCATTTTCGGACATCTTCTGTCCCATCAGCCCAATATAGGCTTGTTGACGTAATTGCTCTAATTCATCATCTGTATGTAGGGCTATTTTCTGCATTGAAGGGATGATATCAAGTAGTGCTTGCCAAGCTTCTGTACGTATATACGCAGTTTCTGCTAAGCGTAATACTTCCGGATGACGAGGCACTTGATTGAGTAATTCATCAACCCCAGTACGAGCAGCATGGTTTTCATTTTGCGCCAGTAAAATACGCACTCGGGTAATATCAACGGGTAACTGATTGGTATCAGCAAGTTCAGAAGCACGCTCCAGATGTTGCTGTACTCTAAACTCATCACCCCGTTGTTGTGCTGCTTCTGCTGCTAGTAAATAGTTTACTACAGGTTGTTCCGCATAATCGGCATTGCGGCTCATCAGCTTTTCTACTTGTTTGAAATCACCTTCCGCAAGTTTCATTAATGCTAACCGTGTTTGTTTACGTGCTCGGCTGCGTTTGCGCAAAGAGAACCAACTATAGGCTTTAGAGCCTGTACCAATAAAACGACGATAACACCAGCCAAGCAAGAGCAATATCAGTTGCAGTAGGACAAACATGATCACAAGACTGGTAACGCTAGTTTCAATATCCCAATTATCGGTTTGTATAAAGACATAACCTTGATGACCCGCTAATACAGGGCCGAAGATTATCCCTGCAATCAATACCACAAATAGGAGTAAGATCTTGAACATAAATTTATTCTCCTTGTGGTGCTACGGTTGTTGATGTCGTTGTTCCTGATGTTGCACTATCTTGTGCTGCATCAACCGCATAAGGGGCTTGTGTAGCTTCGGCATCTTTGGCTTCAACCGCTTCTGGCTGTGATGTCTCGTTTTGGGTCAGCAAATTACGGATCTGCTTTTCTACTCGTTTTTCTAACAGAGAGAGGCTTTTTAATTCTGTTGGCATTGCAAGAGTAATAGGCTGCTTTTCAAGCTCATTAATACTGTCTAAGAAAGCCGTTGTATTCGGATCGGTGGTATCAAAATAGGCGCGTACCCAAGTAGATACCGCTTCTAATGATTGTTGATAAATCTCTGTTTGATGGCGAGGCACCGCTTGAGAAGCAATTAATAAACGAGAGCGGATATTTTCTCGCAGATAAATATCTTGGTTTGGGGCTAATAGTGGAATAGCGGTACTGTCTCGACGACGGATAGTAATAAAGTCATCCATAAAGCTTTTCCAGCTTTTACTGAGGTTTTGCTTCCAGTCAGAAAGCGAGCCTGAAATGGCTTCATCATTTTTATCCATCGGTGAGCCATCACGCTCAAATCCAGATAAGCGTAGGTTATCAACCTGATTAGCTAACTGATTTAATTGTAAAATAGTACCATCATTATCAATTTTGCTCAGCGCGGCTAAGTTGCCAATATCTTCATTAATGGCGCGGCGGATGGCCAATAAGCTTGGGTCATTCATTTCTGCTAAGCTACTATCTGCACCTTTTAATAAACTTACCGCTGTGACGACATCTTGGTCATTCCATAATTTGCGGCCCGCCATTTTTACCATAAAATCAGCTTGCGCTAATAGCCAGCTCTTTACATCTGCACTTGAGATAGCAGCAAATTGCGTTTGTAAATTTTGGATTTGACGCTCAGTAACTTGGCGTTCATTTTGCAGTTTATCAATAGTGAGTTTTTGTGAGTTAAACTGACTGTCAATATTGTCAAAACGTTGTTGATAAGTATCTTGCAATTGTTGTAATTGTGCCAATTGTGATTTTAGCGATTGGTTTTCTGTACTTAGTTTAGTCGCTTGTTGAGTGGTGTAATAATAAAGACCACCACCGATTGCCAGAATAACGAGGATCGCAACGGCACTCCCTATCAAACCTGAACGCTTATTGTTTACAGGTTTTACTTCTTGATAGCGGATATCGTCATCAGCCTTTGATGTACCATTCTGCAAGTCATTTTCATTCGTATTTTTCTGTTCCGTCATATCGGCGTCTCATTTAAGTTCTATATTAATGCATGAAATAAAGCATCATTATTGGCACTTTCAGCAACGGTTATTTTTTTAAAGCCTAATGTGCTAGCTATTGTTGCTAATCGTTTACTGACCACCACTAAATGACTGTCTAACAGCCATGCTTTTTCAGATCCAGCGACTAGATAAAAGAGTTGTTGCAACATTTCGCCACTGGTGACCACAAAGGTATCCACTTGGGCATTTTTCCACTTTAGCGCAAACTCTTCAGATACATAATCAATAAATAGACGCTGATAACATTCACATTCATCAACAATTGCACCGCGTTGACGTAATGTTGTGGCAAGTAGTTCGCGACCACCATTGCCTCTTAGTAGTAGTACTCGCTTGTTTTCTATTTGTTGAAGTGAAGACAAGGCCAGTAGGTCTTCACTGGTTTCTCCAAGTTCTGGATAATATATAGAATGTCCTGTTAATTGCTGAAACTCTTCAGCGGTGCTTTGACCTATTCCATAATAGAATAGCGTATCTGGCCATGATTGTTGTAATTGATTTAGTTGCCAGTTTGCGTACCACACCGCATTTTTAGAAAGTAAAAAAAGGTAATCACCCGTACTTAGCTTATTTAATTTGTTTTCTAATATGGAAAGCTCTTTACCCGCGGCTATTTCTATTAAAGGTGCATGAAAAGCATGCTTTCCCGCATCAATTAAGCGTTGCGTAAGTTGTTCTCCTGCTGGGCTAGGACGAGTGATTAAAATACTCATATCGCTGTATTACCTTGATATACAGCGGTTAAAATCTCTCTAGCTCCTTTATCTAGTAGCTCTTCGGCAAGAGAAATACCAGCTTGCTCTGCATCTTCAGGTGATACTAAGCGTTCGCCACGTAAAATAGTTTCACCATCAGGGGAGCCAACTAATGCTCGTAGCCAAATTTTGCCGTTTTGCCAAATAGCATAACTACCAATAGGTACTTGGCAACCCCCCTCAAGGCGAGTGTTCATCGCGCGTTCTGCTTTTACACAAGTTGCAGTATCTGCGTGGTTAAGGGCGGCTAATAAGGCTTGAGTATCATGATCATCTAAGCGACACTCAATGCCAACGGCACCTTGTCCTACCGCAGGAAGAGATTGTTCCGCAGACAAAGAAGAACGAATACGCTCAGTTAATTTAAGACGTTTTAAGCCCGCGACAGCAAGAATAATAGCATCATAGTCGCCATTATCGAGTTTACTTAAACGGGTTCCTACATTACCGCGTAAATCACGAATAATTAAATCGGGGCGCAGTGCTTTTAATTGGCATTGGCGACGTAGGCTTGAGGTACCAACGACACTTCCGGCTGGCAGTTGTTCTAATGAATCATAATGATTAGAGACAAAGGCATCACGGGGATCTTCTCGCTCACAAATCGTCACCAATCCCAGACCTTCAGGAAAATCAATGGGGACATCTTTCATTGAATGTACGGCAATATCAGCACGAGAGCTGAGTAGTGCAAGTTCTAGCTCTTTGACAAATAACCCTTTACCACCCACTTTTGCTAATGGGGTATCTAAGATGATATCGCCTTTCGTGACCATCGGTACTAATTCAACGACTAAGCTCGGATGAGCGATTTGTAGTTGTTCTTTAACATAAAGCGCTTGCCACATAGCAAGAGGGCTTTGGCGTGTAGCAATACGGATGGTACTTTTTGACATAATATTATTATCTCTTCCGAGCGAGTTAGCATAATTTCTGTTTATAAATAAGGCTTTGTTTTAACACTTTAAGGTTCATTTTTCCAGTTAAGGCGTGGTGTGGTAGGGAAACAATGAATCATAAAGAGGTTTTAAATCAATATTAGTGAGATAAAAAATAAAAAAAGGGAATTACAAATAGTAAAAATCGTTATTTTTATC
>NZ_CAWQOK010000060.1:0-22231 GCF_963896075.1 Proteus sp. G4415 | reverse complement strand
TTTTTAGCTTTATTTTGGCAAAATAAACAGAGACACACGGCTATTTTCTGTTAGTATACAGGCGGGTGCTTGGATCATTTTGGTTCAAGCATTTGCAAGGACCAAAAAGACGAAAGCCCCGAATTCTATTTACATAAAATTCGAGGCAGTCTCAAGTCCAGACAACTTGATTCTGTCTCCTTTAACAAGGAGTGTCAAGAGAAATGACTAAGCTTGCCCTTATTGGGCTGATTACTGTATGTATTACAGTTTTGTGTTTTACCCTACTGAGACATGAAAGATTGTGCTCTTTTAATATCAGTAGTGGTAACACCCTAGTTCAAGCGAATTTATCTTGCGATAAATAGCTTTGTGGGGGAATTTTCCCCCACAATTTCTCGCCAACGTTGTTGCGCCTTGTGTTCACAAGCACCCTACTTTAAGTATTCATATCACTTACATTCAATACTAGTGTTTTATATTAAAATTTCTCATAAATGCATATTAATGTAATGGTTGTTAGAGACAAACAGGTGAGCTAATAAATTATTGTCTATTCTATTTATAAGATGGTAAGAAAGAATAGGACGATAGCATTATGAAAATATCACATTTCTATCGATGGATAGTATTCATCATACTCACAATATTGGCGCTTTACTTTACTGTACTCGGAGGGTATTTAGTTTCATTAGCAGGATCGCCTTTTTATCTCTTTACCGGTGTCATGCTTCTTATTATTGCAGCTTGCTTTCTAAGTCGAAAGAAAAGCACCCTATTACTCTTTAACTTTCTATTTTTAATAACGATTGTCTGGAGTATCTGGGAGTCAGGATTTGATTTTTGGGCACTCGCTCCTCGCTTAGATATTATTTTTATTCTAGGCTTACTCCTTATTCCTTTCACACTCAATAATAATGTTTACACTTGTCGTACCAATAAAATTGGCTTATTCACACTATTAGCCACAACACTTATCATTATATTAGGTAGTTCACTAACCGATCCTCATGCCATTAATGGTCAATTTACACAACAACAGCCCACCAACTCTATATCTCCTATCGGAGTAAATGATAATGACTGGCCCGCTTATGGCAGAACGCAAGCCGGAATACGCTATTCACCATTAACTCAAATCAACAGTGATAATGTTGATAAGTTAGTTGAGAAATGGACTTTTCATACCGGTGATGAAAAAAGGGCTAATGATGCCGTTGAGATAACCAACGAAGTTACGCCTATAAAAATTGAAGATAATCTCTTTCTATGTACACCTCACCAATATTTAATTAGCTTAGATCCCGCAACAGGTAAAGAGAAGTGGCGTTTTGATTCTAAATTGCAATATAACAAAAGCTTCCAGCATATGACTTGCCGAGGTGTTGCCTATTATAATCAAAATAATAGTGCCGAATTTGCCAAAAGCCTCGAAGTTCGCCAACCAAGCATATCAGATGAATGTCCTGAAAAAGTCTTTCTTCCAGTCAATGATGGCCGCCTAATCGCAGTTAATGCGCAAACGGGTAATGCATGCCGTGATTTTGGTCAGAATGGAGAAATCAATCTGTTAGCTTCTATGCCTTATGCTTATTTGGGTGGATATAACCCAACATCTCCCCCAATCGTCACCGGTAATACTATTATTATAGGTGGCTCTGTTACTGATAACTTATCAACTCAAGAGCCTTCTGGTGTGATCCGTGGCTATGATGTTAATAGCGGAAAATTAATATGGGTATTTGATACTGGCGCAGAAGATCCCAATGCGATGCCAGGTAAAGAGACTCAATTTGTTCATAACTCTCCTAATGCATGGGCGCCTTTAGCTTATGATGCACAAACGGATGTGGTCTATATTCCGACAGGAGTAGGTACACCCGATATTTGGGGAGGCGATCGTCATCCATTAAAAGAGCGTTACGCTAATTCAGTTTTAGCACTAAAAGGATCGACAGGCGAGCTATTGTGGCATTTCCAAACCACCCATCATGATTTATGGGATATGGATGTTCCTTCGCAACCATCACTGGTTGATATCAAAACTGATAAAAATGAAACAATACCTGCCATTTATATCGTCACGAAAACAGGGAATGTGTTTGTTCTTGATAGAAGAGACAGTACACCTATTGTTCCTGTGACAGAAAAACCGGTTCCTACTAGTGTCAAATATGGTCCACAAACACAAGGTGAGCATTACTCACCCACTCAGCCTTTTTCAGCACTTAATTTAGCACCAAAAAATAAGTTGCAAGGTTCAGATATGTGGGGCGGCACAATGGCAGATCAGCTGTTATGTCGTATCGCTTTCCATCAGTTAAATTATGAGGGAATTTATACTCCACCATCAGAAAACGGTACGCTTGTTTTTCCTGGTAACCTCGGTATTTTTGAATGGGGCGGTATTTCTGTTAATCAAGATAGACAAGTCGCGGTAATGAACTTTATTACCTTGCCTTTTATCTCAAAACTTTATTTAAAAGATCCTCAAGACAGTCAAGCAATTGACGCAGGCCACGGAGAGCAAGGTTTACAACCCATGATGGGAACACCTTATAGTGTTGATATTCATCCATTCTTATCACCACTAGGATTACCTTGTAAACAACCCCCTTGGGGATTTGTTGCTGGTGTTGATTTAACAAAAAATGAGCTTGTTTGGCAACAACGATTTGGCACCATTAGGGATAGTTTGCCTAATTTAGTGGAATTACCACCATTAAAAATTGGTGTTCCTGGGCTAGGAGGCGCTATCTCAACCGCAGGTAATGTGATGTTTGTTGCTGCTTCTCAGGATAATTATATTCGAGCATTTAATGTGACGGATGGCAAAATGTTATGGGAAGCACGATTACCCGCAGGTGGACAAGCAACGCCAATGACCTACTCTATTGGAGGCAAGCAATATGTGGTCATTATGGCCGGCGGACATGGTTCATTTGGTACTAAAATGGGCGATAGCTTAGTGGCTTATGGGTTACCTGATAATTTATAGCTTTAAATTATCAATAATATCAGGCGATTGTTATTTTCAATCGCCTTTTTATTATTTGCTAACACTCACAACCTAGCTTAATCAACTAATACCCGTTGATTGGTTGCTCCCCATAAAATTGACATTTCGGTAAACAATGCACCACTGATATCTTCAATTTCTTCTGCGGTAATTTCGCTATTACCTTGTTTGCCAAAAAATACAACTTCATCACCTGGTTTGATATTGTTAAGACTGGTAATATCAACCATAACGGTATTCATTGATGTTTTTCCTAAAACAGGTACGCGTTGCCCAGCAATTAACGCATGCCCCGCATTACTAAAAACGCGACGATAACCATCTGCATAACCTACAGGAATATTAGCTAGTACTGAGTCACGTTTTAATGTGTAAGTACGATCATAGCCAACCGTATTACCTTTAGGATAATAATTAATTGAAGCAATGTTGGATTTAAAGGTCATCACACGTTTATAGTCTGTACTCGCAATGGTATCACCATAAAAAATACCTCCCACACGTACCATATCCAGCCATGACTCAGGCACGGTAATTGTCGCAAAGGTATTTGCCATATGTAATGTGACATTGTTACGCTCTAATCCCATCACCTCCAACACTTTCTGAGATTGTTGCTTAAAACGAGCCAGATCTTCCCTTACTTTATTAACATCTTCTTCGGGATAATGAGACATAATACCAACCACTTTTAGGTTAGCTAATTGAGAAATTTGTTTTGCTTTTTCAAGCCCAGATTTATTATCGACCTCTAAACCATTACGAGACATGCCACCTGAATTTAATGCTAAATGAATAGGAATGACTTTATTTTGTTGCTTGGCAATAGCATCTAATCTTTTTGCCATATCAAGATCACCAATTAACTCTTCTACGTTATAGTTGGTTGCCTGTGCCATTTCTTGTTCTGTCGCATTACGCACTCGCATTAAACGGCCTTTAAATCCTAAATCACGTACTTCTTTTAATTCTTGGTTATTTGTTACACCAATACATTGCACATTATTTTCTATCATAATTGGGGCAACTAACGATAAATCATGCCCATAAGCATCTCCTTTTAACACAGCACAAAGAGAGGATTGCTTACCTAATAATGATTGGACTTTTTTTACATTAAAGTCGAGTGCGCTTCGTGAAATTTCAATCCATGAATTATTGACAATAGCAGGCTGAGCTTGAGCCACTTGAGTTGCTGGTGGATTATAATTTACAGGCTGTTGGCAAGCAGTAATAACGAAAAGTGGTAATAACGCAAGATATCGAATAGCTAAAGACATCTTCTTTCTTCCTTAGTGATTATGATGTTAAACCTATTTTTATAATTAATTAGGCACAAAAATATACACATAGTGAATATTCACTTAGGATAATAGCATTATTATTCAGATAATAAATATAAAAATTCATCTCTGCATAAATGCCAATAAGAGAGAGGATTTAAATACACTATTTCTACCAAAAAAATGCCCGACTGGTTAAAAAGTCGAGCATTTATTAAAATTCCACTAATAAGTAATATCAACGTCGGTAATATTAACGAACAATAATCCCTAATAGAATACCAATCACACCGAAGTCTGCATCACTAAATGTGGTATTGGCAATACCAATATCACCAAGTACAGGTAATAAAAATACGGGTAAGAAAGTAATCAATAAACCTTGAGCAAAAGCACCTAAAATAGCACCTCGGCGTCCCCCTGTGGCGTTACCAAATACGCCTGCAGTTGCACCCACAAAGAAATGAGGTACCACCCCGGGTATAATGACAGTCCAATCTAAAGCATAAAGAATAAACATGCCAATGACACCCGCTGCAAAACTACTCAGAAAACCGACTAAAACGGCATTAGGTGCATAAGGAAATACCACGGGACAATCAAGCGCAGGTTTTGCATTGGGGACTAACTTATCAGAAATGCCTTTAAATGCAGGAACAATCTCTGCAATCACCATACGTACACCTTGTAGGATAATATAAACACCTGCCGCAAAGGTGATGGATTGCATTAAGGAGAACATAAACCAGTTTTTACCACCACTAACTTCACGAACAAAAGTGTCACCGGCAAATAAACACGTAATAATAAAAATTATGCCCATGGTGAAAGCGATCGCAACTGGCGTATCACGCAAAAAGAGTAAACTCTTAGGTACATTCATCTCTTCCGTTGAATGTGCTTTATTGCCAAATTTACTACCAATAAAACCAGATACAACATAGGAAATAGTAGAGAAATGGCCTAATGCGACATCATCAGAGCCGGTGATCTTTTTCATATAAGGATGAGCAATGGCTGGGAAAAATACCATTGATACCCCAACAACTAATGAACCTACTGCAACTAATACCGCCCCTTCTAAACCTGCTGTTGCCAAAATCACCGCAACCATCATCGACATAAATAAAGTGTGGTGACCCGTTAAGAAAATATATTTCCACGGTGTTAAGCGTGCAATTAATATATTGATTAACATGGCAAAGAACATAATCAGTGCCATCTCTTTACCAAAGCTTTTTTGTGCAATAGAGACAATGGCTTCGTTATTAGGTACAACGCCTTGAATGCCAAATGCATGTTGGAAAATCGTTGAGAAATCACCAAGCGAGTTAATGACTAAACCTGCCCCCGCACCTAAAATAACAAAACCCATAATGGTTTTAACGGTGCCCTTAATACATTCTGTCGCAGGTTTTTTCTGAGCAATTAAACCAATCAATGCGATTAAACCCACTAATATAGCAGGCTCTGAAAGCACATCGCTCATTAGAAAGCGGAAAAAGTCCATACTAGGCTCCTTATAGCGCGCCTAATTCACGTAATGCGGTCGAAAGTTTCTCTTTCATCGCGACTTTATCAATCATATTATCTAAAGAAACAATTTTGCCATTAACCGCTTGAGCATTAAGTTGTTCCGCAATATCACGAGTTCCCACATAAATATCACTCGGTGTCCCTTTTGCCGAACCTAAATCGACATGATCAACATCAGCATTGACGGCCAGATCTTTTAAAATACTTTTGATGCTCATTTCCATCATTAAGCTACTGCCTAAACCATTTCCACATACAACGGTAATTTTCATCATATTCCCCTTGGTTATTTAAAATTGAATTAATAGTGATTAATAACAGCCAATACTTCTGCCTTACTTTTTGCTTGCAACAAAGTGTCTATATCATCTTGGTTATCAAAAAGTTCAGCTAATTTCACAATGGCATTAATATGGCTATCGTTATCTGTTGCGGCTAAAACAATTAAAAGTTTCACCGGATCATTTTCATCAGCACCAAATTCCACCCCTTTTTCGATGATAGTTAATGCTAAAGAGAGCTGATTAACCCCTTCTTCAGGACGTGCATGAGGCATAGCAATACCTGGCCCTAATACATAATAAGGGCCTATTTGCTCGTGTGATTTATAAATCGCATCAACATAACGAGGCTCAATACAACCTTTGTCAATTAATGGCTGACAGGCGATTTTAATTGCTTCACGCCAATCTTTGACTTGTGGGATCACTTGTACCACATCCGGTGTTAATAATGTTTTAAGCATATTTATAACCTCAGTAAGGTGCTTTTTTGATCTCTGTATTAAGGATAATAATCACTAATGGTAGCGCTATCTAGATAGATTATGTGCAATTGTGATAGCGCTATCATTTTGATGAAATGTTAATTGCGAATAAGTGCAACAATTGACACTGTATTGTTTCTGCAGAGTGGGAAAATTTCAGGTAGGATCTGCGAATTAAAAATAAAGCCGAATAAATCTGATCACGATGATAAAAACACGTAAACGCCGAAATACAGGTCGCGTCACTTTACAAGAAGTTGCTAAACATGCCGGAGTCGGTTCAATGACCGTATCTCGCGCATTGCGTACGCCTGAATTAGTGTCGGATAAATTAAGAGAAAAAGTTAACCAAGCAGTGGCAGAGTTGGGATATATCCCTAATGCCTCAGCAGGGGCCTTAGCTTCCGCTCAAAGCCATATTATTGCTGTACTACTGCCCTCTTTTACTGATAAAGCCAGTGCTGATTTTATGCAATCATTGCAGCAGATCCTCAGCCGTCATCATTATCAAATATTAGTGGGATGTTATGAATATCAGCTCCATAAAGCAACTGATGTAATTAACATGCTATTACAGAGTAACCCTGCCGCATTAGTTGCCTTTGGCTCCCAATTAAGTGATGTACAGTTCTTACATATCAGTAATGCCAATGTGCCTGTTGTCAGTGTCGCGAGTCAATCTAATGAGCAATCTGCAATAAGTATTGATTGCGGTTATGAAAAAGCGGCATTTGATTTAACCCATTATTTAATTCAGCAAGGTAAACGTTGTGTCGGCTATGTTGGTGCGCTACAAGGACAACGTTTACACCACCAGCAAATTACCGGCTGGTCGCGTGCTTTATTAAAAAATTATTTAAATGCTGAGCAAAGTGTTACTACGCCCGACCCCGCTTCTATGGCATATGGTCGACAAGCATTAACAGAGATCTTATTACGTCAGCCCGAGCTAGATGCCGTTATTTGTAGCCATGAGAGTATTGCTTTGGGAATGATGTTTGAGTGCCAACGAAGATTAATTAAAATTCCCCAAGATCTCGCTATCGCCTGCTTAGAAGGCTCTGAAAATAGCGCCCAAATAGCACCTTCCCTGACATCTATACATTTTAATTACCATAAAATAGGTAAAGAGGCAGGTAAGCACCTAATTGCACTATTGCAACATTTACGTGATGAGGTTGATAACGCTATGTTTGAAAATACCGTTATCAACTATGCTTATCGTTTAGAACTCGGACAAAGTACCCCTTAGTCAGTGGTTTCTTTTGTGTCCAAGCGAGTACTATTATTTCGCGTTAACCATAGAGAGAGTGCTTTAAGTGAATCAGGGGTAAATTCATCACAACGTTCAGTGATTTCTAAGGGAGTAAGCCAGCATACTTCCTCGATTTCTTCTGGCTGTAATGCAAATGGCCCATGTGATACACAACTAAATAAGCTTCCCCAAACGCGGCAACTCTCATCGTCATAATAGAATTGTCCATGTTCGGCAAAAGGAACCCCGGCAATACCTAGCTCTTCTTCTGCTTCACGACGTGCACTTTCGAGTGCATTTTCACCTTGTTGTACTACACCACCCGCGGTTGCATCTAACCAACCTGGATAGAAATCTTTTGTTTCAGTACGGCGTTGTGCCAAAATTTTTCCCATGCCATCGTGCACGACAATATAAGTTGCTCGGTGACGTAGGTTTTCTGCTCGCATTTGTTGACGTGTTGCTTGTGCAACAACTTCATTTTTTTCATCAACAATATCAACCCACTCGACCACTGCCGTATTTTCTTGTTCCATCCTCAACAAACCTTTTTTAATCGATGCTAAACGATCGTAATTTTTATCCTGAATATACCAAAATCACCATATTTCACCACTATAATAATCATAGGTAATTTGCTTTATTCATCTTGCGATTTTTTGCTTTTTATGATGTTACTAGGCAGACTGTAAAATATACGCTATTGAATATCACCTTATTGCGGAGGTTTTTATGATCGATCTTTATTATGCAAACACCCCGAATGGCCAAAAAATTACGCTTTTCCTCGAAGAAGTCGCCATGCCTTATACTTTGCATCATGTTGATATTGGCAAAGGTGATCAATTTAAACCCGAATTTTTAGCTATTTCACCCAATAATAAAATTCCTGCTATTGTCGATAATGCTCCCGCTGACGGTGGTGAGCCACTCTCTATTTTTGAATCAGGTGCTATTCTTATCTATTTAGCAGAAAAAAGTGGCAAATTACTTAGCCATGATCTGCGAGAAAAAATGACCCAACTGCAGTGGCTATTTTGGCAAGTGGGGGGATTTGGTCCTATGCTTGGACAAAATCATCACTTTACGCGTTACGCCCCTGAAAAAGTACCTTACGCAATCAATCGTTATACAAAAGAGACCGAGCGTTTATATCAGGTGTTAGAGAGCCGACTCGCTCAATCTCCTTATCTTGGTGGAAACGATTATAGCATTGCTGATATAGCCACCTATACTTGGGCTCGTTACCATGACACACACCATATTGATCTAGCAGATTATCCTGCGGTAGAAAAATGGCTAAATACAATAAGCCAACGTCCAGCAGCCAAAAAACTGTTTGGTTAGTGACTAATCTCACCTATCAGGATGATACAACCTTAATTAGGATAGAGTAATCAGGAGGATGGTGATGAATATACTTATCACAGGTGGAACCGGATTAATTGGCAGAGCACTTATCTGCCAACTCGCATTAGATAAACATAATATTACCGTACTTTCCCGTTCGCCACAGAAAGTCTACTCTCATTTCTGTAATGAAATGGCGTGTTGGACTCATTTAGATGATAAAGAAAACTTAAACCAATTTGATGCAGTGATTAATCTTGCTGGAGAACCAATTGCAGACAAACGCTGGACACCGGAGCAAAAACAAACGTTAGTTAATAGTCGATGCAAATTAACCCAAAAGCTGGTGGATTTAATAAAAGCCAGCGACTCTCCCCCTAGTGTTTTAATTTCTGGCTCTGCAGTGGGTTTTTATGGTGATCAAGGTGAAAATAATGTCACTGAAGAGACGCCACCTAAGGATGAATTTACTCATCAACTCTGTGCCAAATGGGAAAATATTGCACTCGATGCACAAACGCCATTAACACGGGTGTGTTTGCTACGTACTGGTATTGTACTCTCTACAAAAGGAGGGGCATTACCTAAAATGAGCCCGCCTTTTAAATTAGGTTTAGGGGGAAAATTAGGTAATGGTAAGCAATATATGCCATGGATACATATTGATGATATGGTCAATGCCATCGTATTTTTACTTAATAATAACAATACCCAAGGCGCCTTTAATCTGACAGCCCCTCATCCAGTACAAAATAAAGCATTTACCACGACTTTAGCTCACGTACTGAAACGCCCTGCATTTATGACGGTTCCTGCCACAATATTAAAATTAATGATGGGAGAAAGTGCCACATTAGTTTTAGGTGGGCAACAAGCATTTCCTAAGAAACTGCTCGATGCAGGATTCAGCTTTCGTTACCCACAACTGGAAGGCGCTTTAGAAGATATTATTCGCCATAAAAAATAGTCACTCGTCACACAGGGGATCAACGGGCAGGTTTATCCCCTTGCCAACGCTGAAAAAGATCATCCGGCAAGTCAATGTCAAATTGATCAAGCACTCGATTTACTGTCTGATTAACAATGTCATCGATCGTTTTAGGCTGAAAATAAAATGCAGGTACTGGTGGCATAATGATGGCACCAAGCTCTGCAGCTTGAGTCATTAAACGTAAGTGCCCTAAATGTAACGGTGTTTCGCGTACACATAGCACTAATTTACGTCCTTCTTTTAACACGACATCAGCGGCACGTGTCACTAACGTATCAGTATAGCTATGTACAATACCGGAGAGGCTTTTAATCGAACAAGGTAAAATAACCATACCATTGACCCGAAACGAGCCTGAAGAGATAGTCGCCCCTATATCTCGATCGTCATAAATAATATCAGCTAAAGCATGAATATCTTTGAGAGAATAATCCGTTTCTAATGAAATGGTACGACGCGCCGCTTGACTGATCACCAAGTGAGTTTCTACGGTTGGCACGGATTTAAGTATTTCTAATAAACGAATACCATAAATTGCGCCACTGGCACCTGTTAGCCCGACAATCAGCTTTTTCATTATAATCCTCAGAATATATATCTTTGTTAATCATTATGATGATTAACCCTCAAAAAACAAGCGCCGATGTAGTGTTACGCTAGCATCGACGCTTGATAAAGGTGGCTATTTTAACGGAAAATTAGCCTTCGTTATAGATTTCTAAGTTCTCAGCTTCATGTTGATCACGAATTTTATGTTCATCATCACGACGTAAATTTTCAAGGTAATCTAAATAGCCTTGATCAATATCTTTTGTGATATAGACACCATCAAATACAGAGCATTCGAATTGGTTGATATCTGGATTTTCTTCTTGAACAGCGGCAATTAAATCAGAGAGATCTTGAAAAATAAGTCCATCAGCACCAATCAGTTTACGTATTTCATCCACTTCACGCCCATGAGCAATTAATTCATTGGCATTAGGCATATCAATACCATAAACATTAGGGAAACGCACTTCTGGAGCGGCTGAGGCAAAATAAACTTTTTTAGCCCCCGCTTCTCTCGCTAACTCAACAATTTGCTCTGATGTTGTGCCACGTACAATAGAGTCATCGATAAGTAACACGTTTTTATCGCGAAATTCTGCACGGTTGGCATTTAGTTTACGACGTACTGATTTACGACGCTCTTGCTGGCCGGGCATAATAAAAGTACGTCCAACATAACGATTCTTCACAAAACCTTGTCGATAAGGTTTATTTAAGATGTGGGCAATTTCTAATGCAATATCACAAGAAGTTTCAGGAATAGGGATCACCACATCTATTTGTAACTCTTCCCACTCTTTAGCAATTTTAGCGCCGAGCTTTTGCCCCATACGTAGACGGGCGTTATATACGGAAATTTTATCAATAAAAGAGTCTGGGCGCGCAAAATAAACATACTCAAATAGACAAGGCACTAATTGCGGATTTTCAGCACATTGACGAGTAAACAGTTGTCCTTGCTCTGTGATATAAACAGCCTCACCGGGTGCTACATCACGCAAGAATTCAAATCCTAGTGTATCTAGAGCGACACTTTCAGACGCAACCATATACTCACTGCGTCCATCTTCTAAAGTACGTTTGCCTAACACTAAAGGACGAATGCCATAAGGATCACGAAAAGCTAATAAGCCGTGGCCGATGATCAAAGCAACGCAAGCATAAGCGCCACGTAATTTTTTATGCATAGCCGCAACAGCGGTAAAAATATTATCTGGCTCTAGCGGAAAATGATCGAAGCGATCTAATTCATACGCTAGCACATTGAGTAAAATTTCGGAGTCTGAGGTGGTATTGATATGTCGACGAGCAGTTTCAAATAATTGACGACGCAACAAATGCGCATTAGTTAAATTACCATTATGTGCAAGTGTGATCCCAAAAGGTGAGTTAACATAAAAAGGTTGCGCTTCTGATGCACTCGAACTGCCCGCGGTTGGATAACGTACATGTCCTATTCCGATAGTTCCTTTTAAACGCAACATATGACGCGTTTCAAAGACATCTTTCACCAGCCCATTTGCTTTGCGTAGACGAAAACCGTTATTCTCATCAATTGTTGCAATGCCTGCTGCATCTTGACCTCGGTGTTGTAACACCGTTAACGCATCATAAATCGATTGGTTTACTGGATTAACTCCAGCGATACCGACAATACCGCACATGAAAAGATCCTCATCAGCCAGACGGAGAGGTTACATTTTCTCCGACACGAAACTTGACGCATTTTGTAGGTAGTCAAAGAACCACCTAATAATATGGTTGAATTGAGGAATAAGCTCAGAACGTTGCCAATCGGCACTGTCTGCCATAGGAGTAAAAGCACCCAAGACAAAAAGTAACGCTGATACAATCAGCACACCTCTTAAAGCCCCGAAACAGATCCCCAACACACGATCTGTACCTGATAACCCTGTGCGTTGAACAAGAGAGCTAATCACATAATTAATCACCGCACCAACAATTAGCGTTGCAATAAACAGTGTGACAATCGCAATCCCGTTACGAACCAGCTCATCTTCAAACCGAGTAAAATAGACGGCTAGATAAGGATAAAACTGACTTGCAACAAAAAAACCACAACCCCAGGTGATAAGTGATAATGCTTCACGAACAAAGCCACGGATCAGGCTAACTAATGCAGAAAAACCGATAATGGCAATAATGGCGTAATCTATCCAGACCATAAATCTCTATCCAATAACGATGCCCCGCATTAATACGGTAGCATTCTAACAGAAAACGAAAACGTTTGCGTAACCCTAATTTTCGATAATTTTAAAATAATTTACGGCGACATGAAAAATCATAATCGCCGCAATAAGTTAACACCTTGTTACTTCACTCATCTGATGTCTCATCAACATAGTTATGGTTTATAGGCTCTTACTTCACCTTGCAGGCCTGTTAGCTCTTTAAGGCGAGGTAACATCGCCTGTAACTCTGCTTTTGAGGCATTAGGCCCAATATAGATACGTGTCACTTTTCCTGAAACAGGGCGAGCAGGCACGGTATATACTGGATAACCGGAGAGGTGCATTTTTGCAATAATTTCTTCAACTTTCGCCGCATTTTTCAAGGCACCTAACTGCACAACCCAAGCCTCACCTTTCGGCGCGGTTGTTTCTGATACCGCCGGTGGCGGAGTAGTTGGTGGCTCTACAGGCGGATTAACCACTTTAGGTGGCTCAACAACCGGGGTTGATGGCGCTACTTGAGGCTCCGATACTTCAGGAGTAGAAACTTGAGGCTGTTCAACCCCCGTTACCGCTTCAGAGATCATCGCCTCAGAAGCACCCTCTGATGGCGTTGACGGTGTCGTGGTTTGCTCAATCGGCGCTATTGATTCAATATCTTGCTCATCACCGGGTTTGGGGACTAAAGGAATAGAGGCAAATTGGTCTTCGTTATATTTCTTATCGCCGTCAAATAATGTAGGAAGAAAAATAACCCCTACCGCCACAAGAACAACGGCTCCGACTAAGCGATTTTGAAATTTACTTGCCACTCGCACTCTCCTTTTCCAATAGTTCCATTACATGAGCAACGGTATGGAATGATCCACATACAACCACAATATCATTTTTTTGCGCCTCAGATATTGCTTGTTGCCATGCTTGCTCGACACTATCAAATACTGCCGGATAGTCGAGGTGCTGAGCTAATACCTGAGCTGATGCGCCACGAAACTCATTCAATGGTGCAACATACCACTGATCGGCTTGAGGGGATAAACACGCTAATGTACCCGCAATATCTTTATCACCCAGCATACCAACAACAATGCGCACTTTGGTATCAGAATAACGCGGTAATTGCGCCAGTTTTTCGGCTAAATACCCAGCAGCATGCGGATTATGAGCAACATCAAAAATAACCAGTGGATGTTGCGAAATTATCTGAAAACGTCCCGGCAACTGAGCTTTACTCATTCCCTCAACAATACTTTGATGGGTGATCCCTTGGCTCACTTTATCGTCGCTTTTCAATAAGCAGCGTATCACTGCCATTGCCGTACCTGCGTTGGCTAAGGGAATATTGGGGATGGGAAGTTTTTCAAACTGCTTATCTGCACTACGCCAATGCCAGTGATCACCATCAATAGAAAATGACCAATCAACACCACGACGAAATAATTTAGCCTGTTTCTGTTGCGCGACTTGTGCAATAGAAAGTGGCATATCTGGCTCGCCTACAACAGCATAGTGATTTTTACGGAAGATACCGGCTTTTTCATGACCAATATGCTCTCTATCAGCCCCTAACCAATCGGTATGATCAAGGGCAATACTGGTGATAGCTGCAATATCGGCATCAACAATATTGGTCGCGTCTAAACGCCCCCCTAACCCAACTTCAAGAATAACCACATCAAGCTGAGCTTGTTGAAATAGTTTCAATGCGGCGAGTGTGCCGTATTCAAAAAAAGTCAGCGAAATATCGCCTCTGGTTTGCTCTATTTCAGCAAATACTTGACAAAAATCAGCTGGTGAAAGCTCTTTACCTTGAATGCGAACACGCTCGGTATAACGGACAAGATGAGGTGAACTATAAACCCCCACTTTCAATCCTGAAGCCATCAAAATTGACTCGAGCATATGGCAAGTGGTTCCTTTACCATTAGTACCCGATACAGTGATAACTTTAGGGGCAGGACGTAATACATTCAGTAATTGACCTACCTTGCCCACGCGCTCAAGTCCCATATCAATAGCACTTGAGTGTAAGTGTTCAAGATAAGAAAGCCACACCGACAAAGGCGATGTGGCTTGAGGAGCAGTTATGATATTAGACATCTTCTTTTTTATTCGTTTCGATGTTAATTTCTGGCTCATTGTCAGAAGATTCGATGTCATCAGCGATCATTTCTTCGCCTAGCAGTTCATCTTCGTCTTTCGCTAAATCATACTGAGTCAGCTTAGCCAGTAATTCAGCTAGCTCATCACGCATTTCAGGACGGCGAACTATCATATCTATCGCCCCTTTTTCTAGCAGGAATTCACTACGTTGGAAACCCGCGGGTAATTTCTCACGTACAGTTTGTTCAATAACACGTGGACCGGCAAAACCAATCAAGGCTTTCGGCTCAGCAACATTAATATCGCCTAACATTGCTAAACTTGCAGAAACCCCACCCATAGTAGGATCGGTCATCACTGAGATATAAGGTAAACCACGCTCTTGCATTTTAGCTAATGCGGCACTGGTTTTTGCCATTTGCATTAATGACATCAATGCTTCTTGCATACGTGCACCACCACTTGCAGAGAAGCAAATCAGTGGACAATTATCTTCTAATGCTTGTTCAACCGCACGAACAAAACGCGCACCCACAACAGACGCCATAGAGCCGCCCATAAATGCAAATTCAAAAGATGCGGCCACAACAGGCATTTCTTTTAACGTACCTTTCATCACCACTAGGGCATCTTTTTCATGGGTTTGTTTCTGAGCCGCAGCAATTCTGTCTTTATATTTTTTAGAGTCGCGGAATTTCAGAATATCTTTAGGCTCTAACTCACTGCCCAGCTCAGTCGTGCTTCCTGTATCAAGAAAAGTTTCTAAGCGACGGCGTGCTGAAATACGCATGTGATGATCACATTTGGGGCACACTTCTAAATTACGCTCTAATTCTGCGCGGTAAAGTACTTGCCCACAGCTATCACATTTTGTCCAAACCCCTTCTGGGATATTGGCTTTACGTGAACTCGTGATATTGCTTTTATTAAGAATTTTTTCAATCCAGCTCATTAACGGACCTTTTCGTCTGAATCTGACCTTCGCCAGTTTATACTCGTCATATTTTAAGTTGCAGCATGTTGACTGCGTTTAATTGCACAAGTCACCTACTTTGTCGGTGTGCTTTTCGTGCTGCATTCACTTATCGCCTAGCTACAACCCTAATTATTTAGAGCAGATTATTGTGAACATGTTAACTCACAATATACTGGCTATGTGGTTAGCAAAGTTTATGATGATACCGCTTACTGAATTTCAGCGCATCTCTTTATTATTGCTATTCTACGGCAAAAGCTAATGATAACTGCTCAAACCTCTTGGTTATCACTCTCTTTTTTGGCCTTTGCACTCGCTCTACGATGGCGTATCACCTCGATAACACCTGGTAAAATAGAAATAACAATAATGGCAACAATTAGCAATTTTAAGTTCTTTTGAACAATATCTAAGTCACCAAAAAAGTATCCAGCATAAGTAAATAGCAGTACCCATGCAATGGCACCCGTAACATTATAAAAAGCAAAATGACGATATGACATTTTGCCCATTCCTGCAACGAATGGCGCGAAAGTTCGGACAATCGGCACAAATCTTGCCAAAATTATCGCTTTACCACCATGTTTTTCATAGAAAGCATGGGTTTTATCTAAGTATTCTCGTTTAAAGATACGTGAATTGGGATTACTAAAGAGTTTTTCACCAAAAATGCGCCCAATAGAATAGTTAACCGCATCACCTAAAATCGCAGCGAAAAGCAGTAAGAGAACCATTAGGTGAACATTAACATCATTGGTATCTAACGCAGATAAAGCCCCCGCAACAAACAGTAACGAATCGCCCGGTAAGAATGGTGTGACAACAAGCCCCGTTTCACAAAAAATAATTAAAAATAGAATGGCATATACCCATGTACCATATTGAGCGACTAACTCGGCTAAATGGACATCAATGTGTAAAATAAAATCAATTAGAAATTTTATTAAATCAGCAAATTGCGTTAATAATTCCATAAATCCTCAGAAAACGGGGTAATTTTATGTTTAAAGTATTTAAAATGGGTTATCTGCTAAAAATAGCGGCCCCATTGCAGGTTTAGGAAGTTCGAAACGTTCAGGGTAATCAACCGAAACAAGATATAAACCATTTGCTTTTGCAGTTGCTGCTGCTTTAGTCCTATCTTTTAAGGCTAATAATTCAGCCATCCAAGTAATAGCCTGATTACCACAGCCAATTTCCAATAGACTCCCCACAATATTTCTTACCATATGATGGACAAAAGCATTGGCTTTTATATCTACCACCACATAATCACCATAGCGTGAAACATTCACATGCATCACATTACGCCAAGGTGTTCTAGATTGGCATTGTACGGCTCTAAACGAGGTAAAATCATTCTCGCCCAATAAACATTGGGCAGCTTGATGCATTCGTTGTGCATCTAGAGGGTAATGGAAATGCGTTACCCCTGAGGATAAAATTGCAGGACGATAGCGATGATTAAAAATCACATAACGATAACGTCTTGCGGTTGCGCTAAATCGAGCATGAAAATCATTCGCTACCGTTTTTACCCAACGAACGGCAATATCTTGTGGTAAATGGGTATTAACCCCCATCGTCCATGCCGCATCTTTGCGATGAGCCGTTGTCTCAAAGTGCACAACCTGCCCGGTTGCATGAACTCCGGCATCAGTTCTGCCGGCACAAAAAACAGAGATAGGCTCATTTGCTACTTGAGATAACGCTTTTTCTAACCTTTCTTGGACACTACGAACCTCATTTTGACGTTGCCAGCCATAATAGTGGCTACCGTCATATTCAATGCCTAGCGCTATCTTTAATGGTGTACTTTCTGCCACAATCGCAGGCTCACTGATTGACTGCGCTATCACATCAGCACTCTCTTGGTCGTTCATCAGTAAAACTGCTCCTGCACTAATTTTTCAGCCACTTCTACAGCCATTAATGCTCCGCCAAAACGCACGTTATCTGCAACAGACCAAAATTGTAACGCTTCAGGCACACCATAATCATTACGTAAGCAACCTAAGTTCAAGCTAACATTACCGGAGGCATCGGTGACTTGAGTTGGAAAATCATTTTCATCACTAATATTGAGGGAGTCATGTTCTTGCAATGTTTCCCGTGCTTCTTCACTTCCCATTGGACGTGATGTTTCCAACTGCACAGATTGTGCATGACCATAGAAAACAGGCGCTTGTAATGTGGTCACTGAGATAGGTAGTCCATCGTCTTGCAAGATTTTACGGATCTGATCAACCATTTGGCGCTCTTCTTGAATAGAACCTTCATTATCAACTAACAATGGTAAAATATTAAATGCCAGTTGTTTATTAAAGCGACCAAGCTCTGGAGGAACACCGTTCAGTAAGCGCGCACTTTGCCCCGCTAATTCATCAACAGCTTGTTTACCAAAACGAGATACTGACATCAAATTTGTCACATTCAAGCGAGTTAAGCCTGCGGCTTCGGTTAATGGATAGATAGCGCGTAACAGTTGGCTTACCATGCTATCAGCAATAGCGATAATATTGCGGTTACGATACTCTGCCAGCATAGATGTATTCACCCCTGGTACAACTAAAGGTACATCCCACTCCATCGCAAATAAACCACTGCAATCAATAACAATACAACCTGAATCTGCTGCAAGTTGTGCGTATTGCGCACTAATCTCAACCGGCGCGGCAAAAAAAGCGAGTTGAATATCCGCCCATTCGATATTATGAATACCTTGTACTGCAACACTTTTACCCTTTACACGGATAGTTTTGCCAATACTGTCTTCACTGGCGATCGCCGTTAATTCGCCAATAGGAAAATCACGCTCTTGCAGAAGCTCTAAAATAGCTTCACCCACAGCACCTGTTGCGCCCACAAGCGCAATATTCCAACCCTCTCCCATAAAATATCCTCCAATACAGTAAAATGTTTAAATAATGTCACGTCTTATTTATGTGTTGCATTAAACCCAATAGCATTGAGTAAGCTCGCCGTTGTCGGGTTATCACATACCACCTGTAATGAAGACCATTCACGACGGACAGGGTAAAACTTACGTAGCTTATCAAACTCCCCTTTGATACCGGCAACTTTGCGCAATGGTGCATCATCACGACGTACATCATAGACAAGATGAATAAGCTGTTTGAGTAATGTTTGAGTTAATTCACCTTGTACAGAAATTGTGGAGATCAACGGTTTTGGTAACAGTGTTGATAATTCAACGTGTTGAGGTTGACCAATAAAATCACAATAAGCTTCATAAACCTGCGTTGTTCCTCTCGCCTTCCCTTCTAAGGTATAGCCGGCAATATGTGGTGTTGCGATATCAACTTTATTTAATAACTCAAGAGAAAGATCGGGTTCTGGCTCCCAAACATCTAGAACAACGCGTAACTTTTTACCTTGGTTTAAGGCTGATAATAATGCAGCATTATCAATAACCTCGCCACGGCTTGCATTAATTAAAATACGACCTTCAGGTAAAATATCGAGGTTGCTCTCATTAATTAAATGGTAACTGTTATAACGACCCGATTTATTTAGCGGTGTATGGAAAGTCAGGATATCCGCCTGCTTTAATAGCGTTTCTAAAGAATGAAATTGTTCATCATCCCCTCTGTCAGCTCTAGGCGGATCACAAAGTAGTACATTCACACCTAATGCGCGTAAGCGTTTTGCCAGTCTCCCTCCAACATTGCCAACGCCAACAATGCCAACGGTTTTATCTGTTAATTGAAATCCTTCTTGCTCAGCAAACACCATCAACGCAGAGAAGACATATTCAACAACAGCGATCGCATTACAACCTGGCGCAGATGAAAACGCTATTTTTTGTTGCTCTAGCCATGCTGTATCAACATGATCAAAACCTGCCGTTGCGGTGCCGACAAATTTTACCGGTTTGCCCGCTAATAGTGATGCATTGACTTTAGTAATCGATCTCACCATCAATGCATCAGTATCATCAAGCTCTTCAATAGGTAAAGGGCGACCCGGTACAGCTTTTACTTCGCCTAATTGGCAAAAAAGCTGCTGCGCATAAGGCATGTTTTCATCAACCAGAATTTTCACGGTGTTATCTCACTGATTTGTTTTTTATGTGTGTAAACAAAGGATCAAAAATAAAATTAAGCGGTCTATTTTGCCACTTATTCCAAGTAAAGCCTATTATTGACGATAAAAACTGACGCTATTTTAAGTAAATATATGAAAAGAAACCTTAACCATTGGGTAAGCGACGAAATCTTTCTGGTGTTGTTCCAGCAAATTGCTGAAACATGGCAATAAATGAGGATGATGAGCTATATCCAACATCAAAGGCCACATCATTAACACTTTTTCCTTGCTCTAACAAAGAGATAGCATGTAAAAAACGTAATCGCTTACGCCATTCACTAAAAGACATGCCTAACTCTTGCTGACAACGACGTGATAAGGTTCTTTCTGAGGTATAACGTTTTTTTGCCCATAATTCTAATGAGGTATTATCAGCAGGATTTTGCTCTAATGCTGCCAAAACGGGTGCTAACAGCTTATCTCTTGAGGAAGGTAAATAGGTATGGTGAATAGGAGATACTTTTAGTTGGTCTATTAACACTTGAGATAAACGTAGATCTTCTTTTGTTTGCGGTTTACAAACACCACGACGGAAGAAATCGGCAAAAATCGTCGAAAAAATAGGACTTAGTTGAATAAGACAGGGTTTATCCAATAAACCTTCACACCAACTGGGTGCAATATCTAGCACCTTAAAAGATAAGGTTTTTTTATTGTAGCTTGCGTGCCCTACTTTTTCAGGGATCCATACACTAAATTCAGGTGGCGCTAAAAAACGCTGCCCGCCAGCTTCTAAATCCATTACTCCAGAGATCACATAAAGCAATTGACCAAACTCATGTTGATGATAACGAAATTCAGTTTCTGCAAGCAATTGCTCATCACGAAAACGGACCGTATCTGGATCAGAGAGTAACCACTGCATCTCTTTTTGTTGTTCAATTGTCATCTTAATGTTGCTCTTTTATCGTTTTGTCTTTATTGGTCTATCGGTTGTCTGCTTTTCATTATATATATCTAATCAGACAGGCTTACAATAGCCATCTGGTTTAAAAATAGATGTGAGAATAATGAAAAGTATAATCTTCCCGCTGTTAGCGGTACTTATTTGGTCAATTAATGCGGTTGTCAATAAAGCGGCAACATCTGTGATAGATCCAGCCGCTATCTCATTTTATCGCTGGTTCTTAGCATTTTTACTGATGACGCCGTTTCTATTAGTCCCTGTTTGGCATCATCGTAAAACCGTAAAACAATATTGGTGGAAATTATTTATTCTCGGCGCATTAGGTATGGGGTTATATCAAAGTTTAGCTTACTATGCGGCTTATTATGTGACAGCAACCTTTATGGGAATATTGAATTCACTTATTCCATTATTAACCGTTATTATTAGTATTTTTGTACTGCGTGTCGTGCCTACTGTAGGGATTGCACTCGGAACTATTTTATCTATTAGTGGACTTGTCTGGTTAGTCAGCCACGGTGATCCTTCACAACTCCTTTCTCAAGGATTAGGACGTGGTGAATTAATGATGTTTATCGCATCAACTGCCTATGCATTTTACGGAGTACTTACCAAACGTTGGTCAATTCCTTTACCTAATTGGCAGTCTCTATATGTACAAATAGGTTTTGGTGTTTTATTACTAATACCTAATTTTCTTACCGCAGAAAGTATTGCATTAACAAAAGATAATGTTGGATTAGTTATTTTTGCAGGGGTTGGCGCCTCTATTTTAGCGCCTTATCTGTGGATCTTAGGTGTAATGAAATTAGGTGCAAATACAACCTCTATCTTTATGAATTTAATTCCTCTATTTACCGCAATGATCGCTGTAGCAGTGTTAGGTGAAGAGATGCACAGTTATCATTTTATTGGCGGAGGCGTTATTTTATTGGGAATATTCTTAGTACAAAAACTAAGAGCACCACTGAATTTCCGTCGTCAATCTGTCACAAAAAAAGCAGATTGTCAGCAGGAGATGTGAGTCAATGTCAGCTAGACTATAAATAAAAAAATACCGGCTAAGCAATTAGCCGGTCACTTTGCTCCCCTAGTTTTTATAAATAAAAACCAAGGCAAGAAAATCAAAGTATAAAATATAAAGTAATACAAGTATCCGTTGCAAACATTACCAACTTTTATATTAAATATCTCCTGCTTATTTAATAT